>CAZLRQ010000173.1:0-5596 GCA_964562035.1 uncultured Rhodoferax sp.
AGCGTGGACTTGGGGTTTTGCCAAATCAAGGAGGAGCCCGAAGGGCGGGGGACATTCGCGGAGCCATTCACCCCGGTGTCTTCGGTTCTCACAAATCCATGCACGACAGATCCGAATCCGGTGCATCTCCTTCAGTGACCTGCTCGCCCCGGCAAGGTGACTTTGCAATCGCCAACCCAAACCGTCGGTTATCGTCAAGCGATGACAACACACCGATTTGCCCACGCCCTGCCCTTGCTGGCGGTGCTGGGCTCCGTCACCGCGCTGGGCATTGGCACCTCGTTTGCCAAGCAGTTGTTTCCGCAAGTGGGCTCACTGGGCACCACGGCTTTGCGGGTGGGGTTTTCGGCGCTGATTGTGGTGCTGCTGTGGCGCCCCTGGCGCTGGCCGCTCTCGCGCACCGATGCCGGCGCCTTGCTGCGCTATGGCGTGGCGCTGGGGTTCATGAACCTGCTGTTTTACATGTCGCTGCGCACCATTCCATTTGGTGTGGCGGTGGCCATCGAGTTCACCGGGCCGCTGGGCGTGGCACTGTTTTACTCGCGCCAGCCGCGTGACTTTGCCTGGGTGGCGCTCTCACTGGTGGGCTTGGGTTTGCTGCTGCCGCTGGGCACTGGCCTGAGCAGCCTGGACCCGCAGGGCGTGGCCTACGCGCTGGCGGCCGCTGTGTGCTGGGGCGCCTACATTGTGTTTGGCAAGCGCGTGAGCCACCTGCATGCGGGTCACTCGGTGGCGCTGGGCTTGAGCGTGGCGGCCCTCACGGTGATCCCGTTTGGCGTGTGGCATGCCGGCGCCGCCTTGCTGGACCCGCACATCCTGCTGTTTGGCTTGGCCGTGGCAGCGGTCTCCAGCGCCCTGCCCATATCGCTGGAGATGGTGGCCTTGAAACGGTTGCCACCCGGGTCGTTTGGCATCATGACCAGCCTGGAGCCGGCGGTGGCGGCGTTACTGGGCTTGTTGTTGCTGAATGAACACCTGAGCGGCGTGCAGTGGCTGGCCATTGCCTGCATCATGCTGGCAGCGGCTGGCAGCGGCAGGCAGCGCGGGCACGGCACGGCGTCAACCCGTGGTCAGCGACGTTCATTGACTGCAAAATATATAGCTACAAGCGCTTTACCATCAAGGGCTAGAGGCCAAAAAGGCTTAAAAATAGAACCCCTCAACCCATGCGGGCCAGCAGGGTCTCCATGTCCTTGAGCATCAGCGCCAAGTCTGCTTTTTGCGTGTCGTCGGGCTGCAGGCAGGCGTCGAGTTCCTGCGCCATGAAGCACAGGGTCATGCGCAGGTAGGTGCTGTCCAGCGCCTTGCGCACGGCCGAAAACTGCTGGCCAATCTTGAGACAGCTTTCACCGTCTTCAATCATGCGCTGCACGCCCCGAATTTGGCCTTCGGCGCGCTTGAGCCGGTTCAGCACGTCGGTGCGTGCACTCGCGTCGGTCAATGCGGGCATGGCGATCTCCTTGAACAATGGCGCGTCACTTGAGCTGCACGCCCAGCGCGTCAAACACCTCGGTCTGGATGGCAATGCCCTGGCCCACGCTCTGCGTCACCGTGCAATAGGCCTCAAACTGGGCCAACACGCGGTCCAGGTGCTGCAGAGACGCAGCCGGCACGCCCAGGGTCAACGTGGCCTTGATGCCCAGCACCCGCAAGCGGCCCTCGGCGTTGCGGCCCACGTCGGCCTGCACCTCGCACCGCATCGGCTCGGGGGCCTGCTTGAACTTGCGCAGGGCAAACAGCAAGGAGTCCGACAGGCAATTGCCCACGGCCGCTGCCAGCAACTGCACCGGCGAAGGCCCTTGGCCCGCGCCCAGCGGCGCAGGTTCATCGCCCATGATGTTTGGCACGGCAGCGCCGAAGCTGATGTCAAACTGGTAATCCTGCTTTTGCTGTAGCTGCACGTGGATGGTGGATTCACTCATGGTTTCTCCTGACGGGACGGGTTGGCAAAACAGACAGCGGCATCAAGGGCAGCGCTTTATTGAGGGCAACTGACGGTGGACTCCGGCACTCCGAGTTTTTTCAAAATCAGGCCCAAAGGACAAAACTTGGTGAAGCCAAACTGAAACAGGTTCAGCCCCACAAAAGCCGTGAAGGCCAGCGCCCACTTGCTGACGAACAGCGGGCTGCCCTCCACCCCCAGAGCCAGGGACATCATGATGAAAAAACCGGCAATCACAAAGATGTAGCGTTGAACAGTCATGGCAAAACTCCTTGGGTAAAACAACGAAAAAACTGGCAGCCCATCTCTCACGCACCCGGTGCCACCGCAGGCAGCGCCACGGGTGCAGGCCCCGCGGGTGGCGCCATGCGCTTGTGGTACAGGGCAAAGTACAGCACCGGAATGACCACCAGCGTGAGCAGCGTGGACACCAGAATGCCGAAGATCAGCGTCACGGCCAAGCCATTGAAGATGGGGTCATCCAGAATAAAAAAGGCCCCCACCATCGCGGCCAGCCCGGTCAGGGCAATGGGCTGCGCCCGCACCGCGGCGGACTGCACCACGGCGTCCTTGAACGCCATGCCCTGGGCAATTTGCAACTCAATAAAGTCCACCAGCAAAATGGAATTGCGCACGATGATGCCCGCCAGCGCAATCATGCCGATCATGGACGTGGCGGTGAACTGGGCGTTCATCAACGCGTGGCCCGGCATGACGCCAATCATCGTGAGTGGAATGGGCGCCATGATGACCAGCGGTGTCAGGTAGGAGCGGAACTGCGCCACCACCAGCAGGTAGATCAGGATCAGGCCCACGCCGTAGGCGGCGCCCATGTCGCGGAAGGTCTCGTAGGTGATTTGCCACTCGCCATCCCACTTGATGGCGTATTGCCGGTAGGGGTCGTTGGGCGGGTTGATCCAGTACTCACCCAATTCGCCCGTGCCTGGCAAGGCGGCCTCGGCCAGGCGACTGCGGATGGCAAACAAGCCGTACAGTGGCGAATCCAGTTGACCCGCCATGTCGCCAAACACATAACTCACCCCTTGCAGGTTTTTGGTGAACAAGGGCTTGTCAATGACGCCGCGCTCGACCGTCACCAGCTCTGACAACGGCACCATTTGCCCATTGGCGGCGCGCAGGGGCACGGCCAGCAGGGCGTCCAGCCCGACTTGCGATGCCAGGGGCAACTGCAGGCGCACCGGGACCGGGTATTTGCTTTGGCGGTCATGCAAATAAGCCACGTCAGCGCCCGAGAGCGCCATGGCGGCACTTTGCGCCACCACCGCCACGGGAATGCCCAGGGACTCGGCGCGCTGGCGGCGCACTTGCAGGAAAGCACGCGGGGCGTTTTCCTTGAGCGAGGTGTCCACGCCCACAATGTCGGGCGTGGCAGCAAAGGCTTGCGCAATGCGGCCTGCCAACTGCTGGCGCCCGGCTTCGTCGGGCCCATACACCTCGGCCACCAAGGGCGACATGACGGGTGGCCCGGGCGGCACTTCCACCACCTTGACGCGGGCACCGTGACGCTGGCCAATGGCTTCCAGCGCGGGCCGCAAGCGCTGGGCAATGGCGTGGCTTTGCTCGCTGCGGTGCTTTTTGTCCACCAGATTCACCTGCACATCGCCCTGCTCGGCATCGGCCCGCAGGTAGTACTGGCGCACCAAGCCGTTGAAAGTGATGGGCGACGCCGTGCCGGCGTAGGCCTGCAGATTCATGACCTCAGGTTGTTTGGACAGGAAAGCGCCCAGTTCGTGCAGCGTGGCCGCGGTGTTTTCCAGCGGCGTGCCAGCCGGCATGTCAACCACCACCTGAAACTCGCTCTTGTTGTCAAAGGGCAGCATTTTCATGACCACCCACTGCACCAGGGTCAGGCCCACCGACAGCATCAAGGCCACCAGAATGCCCAGCAGCAGCAACCAGCGCTTGCGCGCGCTGTCAAGGAAAGGCGTCAGCACCCGCGCAAACAGGGTTTGCAACTTGGCACCCAAGCCTTTGGCCTCAACCGCCGGGGCGCCAGACACCGGCGCGGCGTGGGGCTTCATCAGCTTGAGGGCCAGCCAAGGCGTTACGGTGAAGGCAATGGCCAAAGAAAGGGCCATGCCCAGGCTGGAGTTGATGGGGATGGGACTCATGTAAGGCCCCATCAAACCGGACACGAACGCCATGGGCAACAAGGCCGCAATCACGGTCAGTGTGGCCAAAATGGTGGGGCCGCCCACCTCGTCCACCGCGCGCGGAATGATGTCTTTGAGCGCGTCATGCGGCGTGAGCTGCTGATGCCGGTGGATGTTTTCCACCACCACAATGGCGTCGTCCACCAGAATGCCAATCGAAAAGATCAGCGCAAACAGCGACACGCGGTTGAGCGTGAAGCCCCAGGCCCAGGACGCGAACAAGGTGGCCGTCAAGGTCAAAATCACGGCGGCGCCCACAATCACGGCCTCGCGCCGGCCCAGCGCAAAACCGACCAGCAAGATGACCGAACCGGTGGCAAACGCCAGTTTCTGAATCAGCTTGTTGGCCTTCTCAGCCGCTGTTTCACCGTAGTCGCGGCTGATGGTGACTTCCACGTTGGATGGAATCACCGTGTTGCCCAGGGCGTCCAGCCGCGCACGCACGGCGCGCGCCACGTCCACGGCGTTTTCGCCCGGCTTTTTGGTCACCGTCAAGGTGACAGCGGGGTAGACGCCGCCGGCCGGGGTCCCGGCGTCGGTGCCGCCCGGGGTGTGCCACACATAGCGCTTGGGCAGTTGCGCACCGGCCTCAATGCGCGCCACTTCGCGCAGGTAAACCGGCAGGCCTTGGTTAACGCCCACCACGAGGTCGCCCACATCCTGCGCCGAGCGCAGGAACTCTCCGGTTTCAACGGTCAGCATTTGAGCCGTTGGCCCGGTGGCGTCCAACACCGCGCCCGAGGGCATGCCCAAGTTGGAAGACGCCAGGGCTTGCTTGAGCGCCATCAAATCCACGCCGCGTTCGCGCAGGCGCACCGGGTCCAGCCACACCTGCACGGCCCGACCGGGCCCGCCAATGGTCTGCACCTCGCGCGTGCCGGGCACGCGCTTGAGTTCGGCCTCCACCGCATGGGCCACCTGCTCCAGCGCCACGCCGGCCAGCGTCTCGCGGCTCCACAGCGTGATGCCCAGCACCGGCACATCGTCAATGCCTTTGGGTTTGACAATCGGCGTCAGGGTGCCCAAGTCACGCGGCAACCAGTCCTGGTTGGCATTGAGCACGTCGTACAGGCGCACCAAGGCTTCGGTGCGGGGCACGCCGACCTTGAACTGCACGGTCAGCAGGGCCAGACCGGGGCGCGCCACCGAGTAGGTGTGCTCAATGCCGGCGATCTGGCTCAGCGCCTGCTCGGCGGGCCGGGCCACCATGTTTTGCACATCCTGGCTGCTGGCCCCCGGGAAGGGAATCAGCACATTGGCCATGGTCACATTGATCTGGGGCTCTTCTTCACGCGGGGTCACCAGCACGGCAAACAAGCCCATCAGCAAGGCCACCAGCGCCAGCAAGGGCGTCAGGGCATTGGCTTGAAAAGCCGCGGCAATGCGGCCGGAAACACCCATGGATGGTTGGTCTTTCATGCTCATCTCACTTGGCGGCCTGCGCACCCAGCAAACCCGCCTTGATCGGGTCCAGGGCCAC
>CAZLRQ010000174.1:0-1491 GCA_964562035.1 uncultured Rhodoferax sp.
CCGTTGTTGGCCTCCAGCCGGCCACCATAGCGAATGGTGTAGCTGAACTCCGGACGCATGAACTCCCAGGGGTAACCATTGACCAACCAGTAGTCGGGCTCCTCCACTTGCTGCCCATGCTCAATGCGCTGGGCAAACATGCCGTACTCGTAGCGAATGCCGTAGCCCATGCCGGGCAGGCCCAGTGTGGCCATGGAATCCAGAAAGCACGCCGCCAACCGGCCCAGGCCACCATTGCCCAGGCCCGCGTCGGGCTCCAGGTCAATGAGGGCGTCAAAGTCGGCACCCAGCAACGCGCAGGCCTGCTTGATGGGCTCGTAAATGTCAGCGGCCAGCATGGCATTGGTCAGCGCCCGCCCGGTCAAAAACTCCATCGAGAGGTAGTACACACGCTTGGCGCCCTGCTCTTCGGCCTGCGCCAGCGACTCGCGCCAGGGGTTCATGATGCGGTCGCGCACCGCGTAAAACACCGCAAACAACCAGTCGCGCTGGGTGGCCGAGCGCAGGTCTTTGCCCACCACGTAAACCAGCCGGTTCGAGATTGAGCGGCGCAGCGCTTCGACGGTGTTGGTGGGCTTGTCGTACTCAAAAACAGGGGTGACGGACATGGTGGGGGTCCTAGTTGAATGGGCGAGGGGAAGATTCTGCATCGGACCGCAGGGATCGGTACATGGCCAGGTAATGCCGGGCTGCGGTACCCCAGTCAAAGCGCAGGCCCATGCCGTGCTGCTGCACGCGGGCCCAGGCCGCAGGCTGGCGGGCCAGCACAAACGCCCGCTTGACTGCCGACAACAAGCCGGCCGCGCTGAGGGCGTCAAAGACAAACCCGGTGGCCACGCCGTCGTCCAGGTTCTCCAGGGTGCAGTCCACCACGGTGTCAGCCAGCCCGCCGACCCGGCGCACCAGCGGCAAGGTGCCATAACGCAGGCCATACAACTGGGTCAGGCCACAGGGTTCAAAGGCCGAGGGCACCACAATGACATCGGCCCCGGCCACCACGGTGTGTGCGGTGGCCTCGTCGTAGCCAATGCGCACCGCCACCTGGCCAGGGTACTGAATGGCGGCATCCACAAACGCCTGCTCCAGTGCCGGGTCGCCCTGCCCCAGCAGTGCCAACTGACCGCCGCGGCGCACCAGTTCATCCAGCACCTGCGGCAACAAATGCAGGCCCTTTTGCTCGCTGAGCCGGCTCACCACGCCAAACACCAGGGCGTCGGGGCGCGGGGTCAGACCAAAGCACTGCTGCAGCGCCTGTTTAGCCTGGGCCTTGCCACCCAGGGTGTCGGCGTCATAAGTCTGCGGCAGCCACCGGTCGGTGGCGGGGCTCCAGATGACGTAGTCCACACCATTCAACACGCCCGACAGGCGGCTGCCCCGCTCGCGCAGCAGGCCGTCAAGCCCGCAGCCTTGTGGCTCGGTGGTGATTTCATGGGCGTAAGTGGGGCTGACCGTGGTGACCCGGTCTGCGAACTGGATGGCGCCTTTCATGAA
>CAZLRQ010000174.1:1591-5594 GCA_964562035.1 uncultured Rhodoferax sp.
CGCGGCAAAGCGCTGCGCGTTGTCAGGCCAGTCCGTACCGTCCGGCCCGAGGTAGGGGTTGCCGGGACGCTCAAACAGCTCCGGCGCATTCAACGCGTACAGCGGCAGCGCCAGGCCTGGCAGGGCCAGGCGCTCCAGTGCGGCCGCGGGCAGCGCCGGTGCGGGGCCCCAAGGTGCTGGGCCGGTCGGCAGGGGCGCCACCAGGCGCCGGTCCGTGGCGGCTTGCGCCACCGCAGGAAAGCCGGGCATCAAGAGCCGAACATCGCAGCCCAGCGCCTGCAAGGCGGGCGGCAGGCCGGCGCTGACATCGGCCAGCCCCCCGGTCTTGAGGAACGGAAACAACTCGGCACACACATACAAAACCTTCACGCCAGCGCCCCGCCCAAAGCCGCCACCATGGCGCTGGTGACCAGCACCACGCCCGCCGGGCTGCGGTAAAAGCGCCGCGCATCGGCATCCGGGTCAAAGCCGATGACGGTGTGCGGCGGCAGCTTGCAGCCTTCGTCAATGATCACTTTTTTCAGGCGGCAGTGGCGCCCCACGTCGGCGCTGGGCAAAATAACGGCGTCTTCCACGTAGCTGTACGAGTGCACGTGCACGCCGGTGAACAGCACCGAGCGGCGCACCTCGGCCCCCGACACCACGCAGCCACCGGCCACCAGCGAGTCCACGGCCATACCGCGGCGGCCATCGTCGTCAAAGACAAATTTGGCCGAGGGCAAGGTGGGCTGGTAAGTCCACAGCGGCCAGCCCTGGTCGTACAAATCCAGCTCAGGCGTGATGGCGGTCATGTCGATGTTGGTCGCCCAATAGGCGTCGACCGTGCCCACATCGCGCCAGTAGGCGGGGGCCTCCGCGCTGGTCTTGACACACGACAAGTTGAACGAATGCGCCACGGCTTCGCCCCGCGCCACCATGGCCGGAATCAGGTCTTTGCCAAAGTCGTGGCTGGAGGCGGCGTCAACCCCATCGGCCTCCAGCGCGGCAAAAAGGTAGTCGGCGTTGAACACATACACCCCCATGCTGGCCAGCGCCCAGCCCGGGCGCGCCGGCATGGCTTGGGGCTGCTCGGGCTTTTCCTCAAAGCGGGTGATGCGCTGCGCCTGATCGACCGTCATGACACCAAAAGCAGTGGCCTCGTCCAGCGGCACTTCAATGCAGGCCACGGTGCAGGGCTGGCCCAGCGCCACGTGGTCGTCAATCAGCTTGGCGTAGTCCATTTTGTAGACATGGTCACCCGCCAGCACCAGGATGTATTTGGGGCGCTGTTTGCGCAGGATGTCGAGGTTTTGAAACACGGCATCGGCCGTGCCGCGGTACCACGACTCTTCGTTGACGCGCTGCTGGGCGGGCAACAAGTCAATGAACTCGTTGAACTCATTGCGCAAAAAAGACCAGCCGTGCTGCAAGTGGCGCAGCAGGCTGTGCGACTTGTACTGCGTGAGCACCCCGATGCGGCGCACGCCCGAATTCACGCAGTTGGACAACACGAAGTCAATGATGCGGAACTTGCCGCCAAAGTAGACCGCCGGTTTGGCGCAGTGCTCAGTCAGCGCCTGCAGCCGCGAGCCGCGCCCGCCCGCCAGTACAAGGGCAATCGTTTGTCGAACCGGTTGGTGGTGCTCGGTGTGTGGCATGAGGCGTCTCGCAGGTTAAGGGGTTGTGGTCAAGATAACGGGGCCATATTGCGGCCGTGCGCGTGGGTCAGGTCAGCCAGACGGCGCGCGTGCTCGGGTCGCACTTGGTGCCATGTAAAGCGCCATTGCCAGCAGCCCAGCGCCACGCCCGGCGTGTTCATGCGGTGGGCACCGTCCAGACCCAGCACGTCCTGGAACGGAAAAATAACGGTGTTCGCCACCGATTGGGACAGCGACTGCATCATGGCCCAGTGGATTTCGGTGTCTGCCAACGGCCCCAGGTAGGCGCGGGCAGCGTGGCGGGGACCGGCGCCAGCGGTTTGCCACCAGCCCAGCGACGTGTCGTTGTCATGCGTGCCGGTGTAGGCCACGCTTTGCGCCTCGAAATTGTGCGGCAAATAGGGGTTGGCGGCGGTGTCGCCAAACGCGAACTGCATCACCCGCATGCCAGGAAAGCCGCACGTCCGTCGCAGCGCCGTGACCGCGTCGGTGATGATGCCCAGGTCTTCGGCAATGATGGGCAGCGCCCCGCCGCTGGATTGGGCCAGCGCCTCAAACAAGGCCTGGCCTGGCCCCTGCCGCCAAACGCCCGCCACAGCGGTGGGCTCGCTGGATGGAATTTCCCAATACGACTCGAAACCGCGAAAGTGATCCAGCCGAATCACGTCCACCAGCGTCAGCAGGTGATCCAGGCGGGCGCGCCACCAGGCAAAACCGTCGTCGGCCATGCGGTCCCAGCGGTACAGCGGGTTGCCCCAGCGCTGGCCGGTGCTGCTGAAATAGTCGGGCGGCACGCCGGCCACCACCGTGGGTTCGCCCGCCGGGTCGAGCAAAAACAACTCGGCGTTGAGCCAGACATCCGCGCTGTGGTGCGCCACAAAAATGGGTGCGTCACCCACGATCTGCACGCCGCGCTCATGCGCATAGGCACGCAGGCGCTGCCACTGCACCATGAAGCGCCACTGGATGAAACTGAAAAAAGCCAGATCACCCGCCATTTGTTCACCGGCCTCGGCCAGGGCCGCCGGGTCGCCCTGCGCCAGCGCGGTCGGCCACTGGGTCCAGGGCATGCCGTGGCGGGCCTCCAGCGCCATGAAGAACGCATAGCCCTCCAGCCAGCTCGCCTGCGCGATGCGAAAGCGCTCGAACTCCGCCCATTCGTCTGACCGGGTGGTTTGTAAAAAACCCTCCCAGGCCTCGCGCAAGCGGGCCATGCGGTACGGCGCCACCCGCGCAAAGTCGGCCTGGCCATGCTCAAACCCGGCGTCTGACGGCGCTTTCAGCCAGCCACAGTGCACCAGGTCGTCCAAATCCACCAGCAACGGATTCCCGGCAAACGTGCTGGGGCTGTGGTACGGCGAGTTGCCGGGCCCCACGGGGGACAGCGGCAAGATTTGCCACAAGCGCTGCCCGGCGGCCACCAGCCAGTCCACAAAATGGTAGGCCTGCGCACCCAGGTCGCCCGAGCCGTGCGCGCCCGGCAGCGAGGTGATGTGCAGCAACACACCACTGGTGCGTTGCGAAAACAGGGAAGCGTTGGGCAAATTCATGGGCGGCAGGGGGCCGACAGCCCCGGGGTGGCATCAGGCAACTGGACCAAACCCAGTACCGTGCGGGCCGGCACGGTCAGTGAGTCGTTGAACAACGGCGCGCTGCCCCACGCAGGCTGTTGCAGCACCAGGGCAGACTGACTGTCCAGCACCAGTCCCCAACGGCCTGTCGGCAAGGCGCAAGGCACGGGCGCGGCCCCGGCATGGAACACCAGCAGCCAGCGCAAGGCGGGTGATTGAGGCTGGTCAAGGTCGGGCACTTCAATCAGGCAAACCAGCGTGCGGGCGTGGGGGTCGTCCCAGTCTGCGGCCGTCAGGGGCTGGCCGTCGGGTTGACGCCACATGATGTCAGGGGCGCTCCCCGGCGCGCGCGCATCGGCACGGCCGGTGAACCAGTGGGCGTGGCGCAGCGCCGCGTGCGCCTGGCGCAGGTGAATCAGGCCGGCCACAAAGTCGGTCAACGTGGCGTTGGCGCCCAGCCAGTCCAGCCAGGTGGTGTCGTTGTCCTGGCAGTAGGCGTTGTTGTTGCCGCGCTGGGTGTGGCCCAGTTCGTCGCCGGCCAGCAACTGCGGCAGGCCTTGCGCGCAAAACAGCGTCGCCAGCAGCGCGCGCTGCCATTGGCCGCGCACGGCCAGCACGCTGGCGTCCAGGGTAGGCCCCTCGACGCCGGCATTGGCGCTCAGGTTGTGGTGGTGGCCGTCGCGGTTGTCCTCGCCGTTGGCCTGGTTGTGTTTGTGGCGGTACGCGGTCAGGTCGGCCAGCGTCATGCCGTCATGCGCGGTGATCAGGTTCACGCTGGCCAGCGGGCTGCGCCCG
>CAZLRQ010000175.1:0-5512 GCA_964562035.1 uncultured Rhodoferax sp.
GGGTGACGTGGCGCAACTGGGCAGAGCGGCTGAAACTGCGGGTTTCAGCCAAGCTGACGAAATCTTCAAGCCATTTGGTTTCCATGCGCCGGATTATGCGCAATGGGCCGGGCCCTTGGCGTCAGGCTGTCAGCGCGGCCAGTTGCGCTTTCAAAGCAGCGTTTTCAGCCGTGAGTTCGGAGATGGTTTGGCGCAGCCGGGCCACCACGCCTTCAGGCGACTCGGGCTCGGTGCGGGCCACGGCCCGCGCCTCGCGCACCTGGCGGGCGGCTTGCTGCAGTTCTTTCTTGCCACCGGCCACCGCAGCGACTTGCTCCTCCACGGGCAAAGAGGCCACGGTGGCGGCGGCGTTGATGGAAATCGTGCCCGACTTGACCGCGGCCACCAGCTCGGGCGCGGCGGACTTCTGGATCTTCTCGATCTGCAAAATGGTGTTGCTGCTGATGCGCGCGGCCCGGGCCATGGCGTCACGCGTCAGCAAGGGCTCTGGCGCCACCGCAGGGGTGGCGGTGGGCGCGTTGTCAGCCGTCGCGCTGGCATTGGCGCTGGCGTCATCCCACGGCGCGGAACCATCGGACGGCGCAGCGGGCGATGAAGGCGTTGAGGCCTGAGGCAACACGCGCGCGCTCAGGATGTCTTTCTTGCGCAAGGCCAGCACGCCGCGCTGAAAATCCGACACGCTGCGCCGGCCCAGGTGCTGGTCAATCATCCACAGGTGCACATCGTCCAGCGTCTTGAAGGCCGTGTTTTGCACGGTGTTGAAGGGAATGCCGTGCCGGGTGCAAATGCCATAGCGGTTGTGCCCGTCCACCAGCACCTCGCCCCACAGCACCAGCGCATCGCGGCAGCCCTCGGTCAGCAGGCTGCGCTCCAGCGCCTCGTGTTCGTCGGGGGTCAGCGGGTCGATGTAGGCAAGCAGTTCTTCGTTGACCGTGATGTTCATGTCGGGGGAGGCAGGTAATGGCCGTTGATGGCGGGGGCGCCATTCTAGGCGGCGTCCTGAATTACTATTAATTAAATAGCTAATAGCGCTTGACTGTATTGGGCTAGAGGCCTAAAAGGCTTTAAATCCAAGACCCGGTTACCACCGGGTGCCCAGCAGGCCCTCAGGTCTGGACCGGGGTCTTCGGGGGCGCCAGCAGCTCGGTGGCGCTGCGGTGCAGCAGGGGCAACAGTTGCGCTGCCGTGACCGGGCGGGAGAACAAATAACCCTGAAAGCACTCACAGCCCAGCGCGCGCAGGGTTGCCAAGTGCACCTCGGTTTCAACCCCTTCGGCCAGCAGGTCGAGCTTGAGGGTTTGCGCCAGCGCAATCACGGTTTTGACAATGGCCAGGTCGCTGTTGGCCTGGCCAATGTCACGCACAAACGACTGATCGACCTTGAGCTTGTGCACCGGAAAGCGCTTGAGGTACGCCAGGCTGGAGTAGCCGGTGCCAAAGTCGTCAATGGCCAGCCGCACGCCCAGCGCCACCAGCCGGTCCAGCGTCTGGATGACATCGTCCACGTTGTGCATGAGCGACGACTCGGTGATTTCCATCTCCAGCAAATGCGCTGGAAAGCCGGTTTGCGCCAGCGTGTCGGCCACCAGCGCCACCAGGTCCTTGCGCCGGAACTGGCGGGCCGACAGGTTGATCGCCAGCATCAGGTCGGGCAAGCCGTCCGCCCGCCAGCGGGCGGCCTGGGTGCAAGCCTCACGCATGACCCAGGTGTCAATCTCGCAAATCAGGTCTGTCTCTTCCGCAATGCTGATGAACTGCCCCGGCGGCACCAGCCCCAGCGTGGGTGATTGCCAGCGCACCAGCGCCTCCACGCCAAAAATACGGTTGCTTTGCATGTCCACCAGCGGCTGAAACAGCAGGCGCAACGCCTGGTCGCGCACGCCCACCCGCAGGGCCGACTCAATGCGGTAGGTCTGGTCGGCCACCTGGTTCATGCTGTCGGTAAAAAACCGGAAGGTGTTGCGGCCCGCCGCCTTGGCCTGGTACATGGCGGTGTCGGCGTTGCGCAGCAGCACATCGGTGTCGGCCCCGTCTTGCGGGAACACGCACACCCCGATGCTGGTGGTGATGTGCAGGGCGTGCTCCATCACGTTCATGGGCGACTGCAACACGGAGAGCAGCTTTTCCACCACCTGATCGGCGTCTTGCCGGTCGCTCAGGCCGGGCAGGACAACCACGAACTCATCGCCCCCCAGGCGCGCCAGGGTGTCGGTGGCGCGCAGCGTCATGGACAGGCGCTCGGCCACCTTGCGCAGCAAGGCATCGCCCACCTGGTGGCCCAGCGTGTCGTTGATGTTCTTGAAGCGGTCCAGGTCCAGGAACATCACCGCCACTTGGGTGCTGTCGCGCTGCCCTTGCATCAGGGCCTGGGCCATGCGGTCGCGCAGCAGATTGCGGTTGGGCAGGCCGGTGACGGCGTCAAAGTGCGCCATCTCGCGCATCTGCCGCTCAATCTCGGCACGCTCGGCCACTTCGGTTTGCAACCGCGCGTTGGTGCGCGCCAGCTCGGCGGTGCGCTGCTGCACCTGGGCCTCCAGTTCCGTCTGGGCCTGGGCAATGATCTGCTGGGCACGCCGGCGCTCTGAAATGTCGGTGGCAATACCGAGATAGCCGCTGATCTGCCCCGCCGCATCAAACAGCGCCGTGACACACAAGGTGACCGCGATGCGCTGTCCATTTTTGCAAATATAAGTCCACTCCTGCTCGTCCTTGCCCCGGCGCCGGGCCATGATGCAAAACACATCAAAGCCGGGGACGACCCCTTCCCCCAGCTCGGCGCTGAGCCGGCGTGCATAGGCCGCCACCTCGGCGCCATCGTGCAACACGGCAGGTGTCTGGCGCTGAACCAACTCAGCGGCGGTGTAGCCCAGCATGCGCTCGGCGGTGGCATTGAAGAGTTGGATCAGCCCCTGGGTATCGGTGGCGATGATGGCCACGCCCGCGCTCTCAAATACCGCCTGGTTCAGCGCAGTGGCAACCCGCAAGGCGTCTTCGGTCTCGCGCTTGTGACTGATATCGTCCAGCAACCACAGGGTGGCGCCACTGCTGGCCCCGCCCGAGCCCACATGGCGACCGCTCATGCGGGCCCAAAACCGGGTGCCGTCCTGACGCTGAAACTGCAGTTCGTGGGTGACGGAGCCCCCGGCGTCCATCTCGGCGTAGAGCACGCGGCCCACCCAGTCGTACTCCGCTTGGGTGACGTACCAACTGCGCACTGGCATGCCTTGCATGGCGCCCGGCGCACAGGCAAACATGGCCTCCAGCCGGGGGTTGCAGCGCTGCACCTGGCGGTTGATGAGCAGCACAAATCCCAACGCGGCGCTGTCCAGAATGGCCTGGTTCTCTTGCACCGCAGCCTTCAGCGCGACCCGCTGCCGGCGCTCTTGCGTCACGTCATCAAACAGCCAGATGGTGCCCCACTGCGGGCGCAGCGTATCGACCGCCGAAGCCGACACCGCGCACAGCACCCGGCTGCCATCCTGGCGCACAAACTCGCGCTCGGTGCGAAAGGCTTGGCCGGTGGTCAGGACGGCGCTGGCTTCCTCACCCATGCGGGCATAGTCCTCGTCGCTGGTATAAATCATGCGGCCCGGTTGGCCCACCAGTTGCTCGGGGGTGTAGCCAAAGATGTCGGCCAGGGCCTTGTTGCAGCGAACCACCCGCCGGTCCCGCGTCAGCACAATGCCAACGGTGGCGTTTTGAAAAATGGCCTGCACCTCAAACAAGGCCTGCTGCAGGTCTTGCGTGACCTGCGAGAGGTCGTCAACCGGTGGAATGGCGCTCATGGCGGTTCTGCCTCACTCTTTTTAGTTTTCAGACGACCTGAAGCAACACGGTGAACCGGCATCATAGCCACCGCACCACCATGCGCCTAAATGCCGTGGCTGTGCAGCGTGACCAGGCCTTTGGGCGTGTTCAGGGTGGCCGTGAGGTTGGCTGGGCCCGCCTCGACAGCCACCCCCGACAAGCCGATGGCGTCATAGGCGGCCTGCAGTTTGGCTGCGGTGGGGTGCGTCACGCGCAGGCTTTGCAGCGTCACGCCGGAGCGCGGCAGGCTGTTGCGCGGGTGCAGGCGCAAGGGCTCGGCCGCGTCAGGCTTGCCCCACTGAACCAAGGTGGGCAAGGCGCCGTCAAACAAACGCTGGCCGTCTTCGCGCACCGTCATTTGCCAGTGCAAGACGCCGCGGCGTGAGTGCCGGCTGCCGGGCAAGGCCGGTCCGCGGTCAATGCCCAAGGTCTTCAGCGCCGTGCGCGCGGCCTGCAGCTCGGTGGTGCTGGCCACAAAGTGCACCAGGCGCGGCTCGGTGGCCACGGCGGCTTGCAGCGCGGCGTCGTCCATGTCAAACCAGCGCTTGGCCAGGGGGTTGCTTGACTTTTTGGCGCCCGGGTTGATGGCGATGATTTCAAGATAGGCCAACGGGTGGGTGGGCGTGGCCAGTTTGAACAGGCGGTTGTGGGTGCCGTGCGACGCCTGCTCATCGCCCGGGCCGGGGGTGATGCCCAGCGTGGCCTCGCACCACTGCACGCCAAGTTCGAGTGTTTTTGCAACGATAACCAGGTGATCAATTTGTGTTTTCATGGCGTGGACCATACCAAATGGGCCACGCGCCCCTGAGCGCCCCTGCGGACACCGCGCCAAAACGGCCGGCCGCTATTTGAAGACCACCGAAATCACCGGCACGTTGGCCACCCCGGGCTGCGCCAGCAGAAAATCACGCAAATACTCCGACAACTTCAGTTTGCACAGCGCGCGCGTGGGCTCCTCCAGGGCCACCCCCGCGCCGTAGCGCGAGGCCAGGCTGCGGAATTTTTCATGAATCTCCTTCACCGCGGCCGGCTCGTCCAGCAGCACACCGGCGCCGACCACCTCATGTGACTGGGGTTTGACCTGGGGCTGGCCGATCATGCCGGGCCGGGTGGTTTTCACATCAATGCCCGCGGTGGTGGCCACCACCTCAAAGCTCTCGGGTTTGAGGTCCATGCCAAAGGCGTACTCGACCGAGTATTTGAGGATGATGCTGGCGGCCAAGCCGTCCTTGCATTTCTCTTTCGGCATTTTTTCGACATGGACGTACTCCCGCACCACCCGGGTGGTAAGCGACTTGACGTGCTCGGCCGTGGCCTTGTGGCCGGCGGCGAGGTGGTCCATGTAGCAGGTGTAACCCTTCAAGGTCTTGTTGACCGCGTTCAGCTTGGCCTGCACGGTCAAAACTTCAGACATGGCTTTGTCACGATCGCCGTGGGCGCGGAACTCCATAAAAAAGTACACCATGCAGGCGATGAGCAGGCAGACCGTGACCGATATAACCAACATTGTGTTCATTGAATCTCTTTTCAGTTCCTTGGGTGGGTCAGCATTGGGGCGCCGCACACCCCGCTGAATCGCTATATTTTAAATAGCTATAAGTGCTTATGAATAAAGGGCTAGAGCCCTAAAAGGCTTAAAAACTACTCAGCACTCTGCTGCAACGCCCACATCTGCGCATAGCGACCTCCTGAACCCAGCAGTTGG
>CAZLRQ010000176.1:0-5511 GCA_964562035.1 uncultured Rhodoferax sp.
ATCTGGGTGCGCTACCAGCGGATGATGGGCAACGAGGTGCACTTTGTCTGCGCCGACGACGCGCACGGCGCGCCCATCATGATTGCGGCTGAAAAAATGGGCAAAACGCCCCAGCAGTTTGTGGCCGACATTGCCGCAGGCCGCAAGCCCTACCTGGACGGCTTTCACATCGGGTTTGACAACTGGCACTCCACCGACGGCCCGGAAAACCACGCGCTGGCACAGCAAATTTACCGCGACCTCAAAGCCAACGGTCTGATTTCCACGCGCGTGATTTCGCAGTTCTTTGACATTGAAAAGAACATGTTTTTGCCCGACCGCTTCATCAAGGGCGAGTGCCCCAAATGCGGCGCCAAAGACCAGTACGGTGACAACTGCGAGAGCTGCGGCGCGGTCTACAGCCCCACCGAACTCAAAAACCCCTACTCGGCCCTGTCCGGCGGCACGCCGGTGCTGCGCGACTCCGAGCACTATTTCTTCAAACTGTCTGACCCGCGCTGCGTGGCCTTTCTGGACCAATGGACCCAGGGCACTAACAGCCGTGGCCAAGCCCACCTGCAGGGCGAGGTTTACAACAAAATCAAGGAATGGCTGCTGCCCAACGAGGAAGGCAAACGCGACCTGGGCGACTGGGACATCAGCCGCGACGCGCCCTACTTTGGCATTGAAATTCCCGATGCCCCGGGCAAGTATTTTTATGTCTGGCTGGACGCGCCCATTGGCTACCTGGCGTCGCTGCAAAACCACTTTGCCAAACTGGCGGGCAATGCCGACACCGGCAAGGCGCAGTTTGAGGCCTTCATGGCCAGCCCTGACACCGAGCAGTACCACTTCATTGGCAAGGACATCGTCACCTTCCACACCCTGTTCTGGCCGGCCATGCTGCATTTCAGCGGGCGCAAAACGCCCAACGCCGTGTTTGTGCATGGCTTTTTGACCATCAACAGTGAAAAGATGAGCAAGAGCCGCGGCACCGGGCTGGACCCCCTCAAGTACCTGGGCCTGGGCATGAACCCCGAGTGGTTGCGCTACTACATTGCCACCAAGCTCACGCCGCGCAACGAAGACATCGAGTTCAGCCCTGAAGACTTCATGGCCCGCGTGAACAGCGACTTGGTGGGCAAATACATCAACATCGCCTCGCGCGCGGCTGGCTTCATTGCCAAGCGCTTTGACGGCCAGTTGGGCGCCATCTCTGACGACGGCGCCGCCCTGCTGAGCCAGCTGCGTGTGGAGCGCGTGAGCATTGAGCAACTGTTCGAGACCCGCGAATACGCCAAAGCCCTGCGCGAGACCATGCTGCTGGCCGACCGCGTGAACGAGTACGTGGACGCCAACAAGCCTTGGGAGCTGGCCAAAAAAGAAGGCATGGAAGCCCGCCTGCACGATGTCTGCACCGTGTGCATTGAGGCCTTCCGCGTGCTCACCGCTTACCTGAAACCCGTGCTGCCAGCGCTGGCCGCCCAGGTGGAAACCTTTCTTATGACCGAGCCACTGTCGTTTGCCAGTGCCACTACTGCCCTGGGCGCGGGCCACCGCATTGGCAACTACCAGCATCTGATGCAGCGCGTGGACATCAAGCAGCTTGAAGCATTGTTTGAGGCTCCAGCCCCCGTGGATACTGGATCAGTAGCTACTGAATTAGTAGTACCCGGCGGCGAGGACATGGCCCCCACCATTGGTATCGACGACTTCACCAAGATCGACCTGCGCATTGCCAAAATCGTGAACTGCGAAGCGGTGGACGGCTCGACCAAGCTGCTGCGCCTGACATTGGATGTAGGCGAGGGCAAGACGCGCAACGTGTTCAGCGGCATCGCCAGCGCTTACAAGCCCGAGCAACTGGTCGGCAAACTCACCGTGATGGTGGCCAACCTGGCCCCGCGCAAGATGAAATTCGGCGTGTCCGAAGGCATGGTGCTGGCCGCCAGCCATGGCGACGAAAAAGCCAACCCCGGCATCTTCATTCTGGAGCCCTTCGCGGGCGCCCAGCCCGGCATGCGGGTGCGCTAAAGCCCCACCATGATTCCCCAGCTGCGCGGCTGGACTGCGGTTCAGCGAACCGCCCAAAGCAACCTGCGCCTGGGTGTCACCCTGAGTTTTGTGGCGGGCGCCACCAACGCGGGTGGCTTTTTGGCCGTGGGGCACTACACCTCGCACATGACCGGCGTGGTGTCCTCGGTGGCAGACAACCTGGTGCTGGGCCAGATCACTCTGGCGCTGGCCGGGCTGCTGGCCCTGGTGGCCTTCATGGGCGGCGCCATGACCACCGCCTGGATGGTCAACTGGGCACTGCGACGCAAGCTGCAAAGCGCCTATGCCCGACCGCTGCTGCTGGAGTCGGCCTTGCTGCTGGTGTTCGGGCTGTTTGGTACCGGCATCAACTTCTTTGCCGGGCTGTTTGTGCCGCTCACGGTGCTGGTGCTGTGCTTCATCATGGGGCTGCAAAACGCGGTCATCACGAAAATCTCCAATTCTGAAATCAGAACCACCCACATCACCGGTCTGGTGACCGACCTGGGCATTGAGCTGGGGAAAATGCTTTACGTCAACCGCCTGCACCTGGCCACCCCGGTGGTGGCCAACCGCCACAAGCTGCGGCTGCACAGCAAGCTGATTGGCAGTTTTTTTGTGGGCGGGCTGCTGGGGGCGCTGGGTTTCAAGAGCCTGGGCTTCATCACCACCGTGCCGCTGGCGATCGTGCTGTTGCTGCTGGTGTGGCGCCCGGTGCTGAATGACGCCAGAACCTGGATGACGCAGCAACAGCCTGAAAACCCGGATTGACAACTGTGAGCGCCCACTTTACAAACCCCGGTCGATCACCACACTGCAAACCCCATGACGCCTTCGCCTGAGCAGCGCCCCAAACCGCAAAAATCGTTCTTCAGGCCCCGTCTGCTGGAATCACTTCAAGACTACAACCGCCCCCGTTTCATCAAGGACGTGGGCGCTGGCGTGACGGTGGGCATTGTGGCGCTGCCACTGGCCATGGCGTTTGCCATTGCCAGCGGACTCAAGCCCGAAGCCGGGCTGGTCACCGCCATCATCGCGGGCTTGCTGATTTCGCTGTTGGGCGGCAGCCGGGTCCAGATTGGCGGCCCGGCGGGCGCCTTCATCGTCATCGTTTACGGCATTGTGGAGCGCTACGGCCTGGCCAACCTGATCATTGCCACCGCCATGTCGGGCGTGATGCTGTTTGCCTTTGGCTTCTTCAAGCTGGGCACGCTGATTCGGTTCATTCCCGTGGCGGTGGTGATTGGCTTTACCAACGGCATTGCGGTGCTGATTGCGCTGTCGCAAATCAAGGACTTTTTGGGGCTGCAGGTCACCGCCATGCCGGCTGACTTTTTTGGCATGCTGTCAACCCTGAAAGTCGCACTGCCCAGCCTCAACCCCTACGCTACCGGCATTGCCGTGCTGTGCCTGCTCACGGTGGTGTTTTGGCAATTTTTATTGCCCCGGCTGCGCAACGCCTACCCCTGGACTGCCCGCCTGGCACCCGTGCCCGGCTCGGTGGTGGCGCTGGTGCTGGGCACGCTTTGCGTTTCCCTGTTTGAGTTGCCGGTGGACACCATTGGCAGCCGTTTTGGCGGCATTCCGTCCAGCCTGCCGGGCTTGGTGTGGCCCGAACTGTCATGGGAAACCGCGCGGTTTTTGATGATTCCGGCGCTCACACTGGCCCTGCTGGGCGCGATTGAGTCGCTGCTGTGCGCCCGCGTGGCCGACGGCATGATTGACGACCGCCACAACCCCAACCAGGAACTGATGGCCCAAGGCATTGCCAACTTTGTCACGCCGTTTTTTGGCGGCATGCCCGCCACCGGCACCATTGCCCGCACCGTGACCAACGTGAAAAGCGGCGCCAGCAGCCCGATTGCCGGTGTCGTGCACGCGCTCACGCTGCTGCTGGTCATGCTGATCGCCGCCCCGCTGGCGCAGGACATTCCGCTGGCCGCCATGGCCGCCATTCTGATGTTTGTGGCCTGGAACATGGGCGAGTGGCGCGAGTTTGTGCACCTGCGCCAGTACCGCCTGCCGTACCGCATCACCCTGCTGGCGGTGTTTTTTCTGACGGTGGTGTTTGACCTGACCGTGGCGGTGGAAGTGGGCCTGGTGGCGGCCTGTGTGACCTTTATCTACCGCATTTCCAGCTTGTCGCGCTGCGAGGAAGTGACCGCCGCCACGCAACCCGCGCTGGCAGGTCTGACCGGTCAGGTGGCCTGCCACCGCCTGTATGGCGCCGTGTTCTTTGGTGCCGTGCAACTGGTGGAAAACCTGCGCGACCACCTGCCCAGCCACACCCTGGTGCTGGACCTGAAAAATGTCATCTACGTGGACTCGTCAGGGGCCGACACCCTGAACGACCTGGCCCGCAGCTGCCAGAAGAATGGCGTGCGGCTGGTGGTTTGCGGCCTCAGCCACCAACCACTGGACATCGCCCAGCGCAGTGGGTTTGTTGCCATGGTGGGCACTGCAAATACCTATCCAGATCTCGCGGCTGGCTTGGCCTCCGCAAATCCTTAGCGGATCAGCAAATCAAAGGGGCGCCGCGGCAAACAGCAACGCGGCCAGTACAGGCGTGGTTTTTTCACCGCAAAACCATGCTTGTAATCATTTGCTTGCGTTTTCTCAATTACCATAGTTGGGACTTTTTACAAAGAGATACAAGATGCCCCTATCTGGCCAGCAGTTAATCACCTCATGCCGACAGCCCTGGGGCTCAATAAGAGCGACAGCATTAATTGCGGCTCTGCTGCTTGCACCCTCAATGCACGCCCAAGCGCAAGTGGCTCAGGGGCAGCCCGCTACGCCAGCAGCCGCGCCAAGCGCTGCCAACCAAAGTAACAGCGGTGCCAACGCCATCACCCAGGCCGCCGTGAAGCAAGGCGTACTCAACTGCGTCAGCCGCATCAACCAGGTCAGCAACTTCTTGGGCTTTGGCCCGCAAGCCGGTGCGGTGCTGATGATGCCGCCCAGTCAACCCGACCAGCGCCTGATCCCGCTGGCTATGGAAGTGCCCACCGACAGCGGCAGCGCCTATGTGTCCGCCACTTTTGCACCCAACCAGGCCAACGGCTGCGGCGCCGCTTATGACGCCGTGGTGTATTGGCCGCAAAAGTGCGAAGCCGTGGCCGCCAAGCAATTTGCCAGCCTGAAGCGGGCCGGTCAAATGAAAACGAGCATTACCGTGCTCGACGGTGGCCCAGCCACCAAAGTGTTTTTGATGCCGGCCGGTAGCGGCTGCGTGTCAATCAAGAAGGAAGTTGTTTTCTAGCAATTTCTAACGACGTTTAGCTTACCGACTCACTTAATACATTTCCAGGATTACTGCCATGTCTCTTTTCACTTCTGCCATTTTTCGTAAACAAGCTATCGTGATTGCCTGCTCGCTGGCTCTGGTGCCAACCTTCTCGTTCGCCGACACGGAAGTTGGTGATCCAGCAAATTACCGAATTGAAGGAAACAACAATAACTCGATGGATCCCAACACAACCGAAGGGGTTGTTATCA
>CAZLRQ010000177.1:0-1950 GCA_964562035.1 uncultured Rhodoferax sp.
TGCGCATCGGCACTGGCCTTGTCGATTTCATCCACCACGATCACCGGGTTGGCGTATTGGCCATCGACCAGCGCCTCAAACACCTTGCCTGGTTTGGCGCCTTTCCATTGCGACGAAGAACCCGACAGCAGCCAGCCCGCCGTCATGGAGCTCATGGGCACCAGGCTCATGCCGGTGCCCAGCAGATCGGCCAGTTTGCGGGCGAAATGGGTCTTGCCAATACCGGGCGGGCCGAGCAGCAGGATGGGCGTCACCTCCAGCCCGTCCCGGCAGTCCTGCGCCAGTGCCACGTGGCGCTTGACATCGTCCAGCACATCAGTGAAGTTGGGCAGGGTGTTGTAGAGAGCGGCCATGTCGGGCACGCCTGAGGGTTTGACCTGAAAGCGCTGTGGGCCGCGCTCCAGCATGCGTTCGTAGGTGGCGCGCAGGGCGTCGTGCTCGCGGTCCTGCAGTTTGGCCAGCTTGCGCTCGACCTCGTCGGGTTGAAACACGCTGCGCATTTGCGCCACAGGCAGGCGAAATGAAGAGGACTGGGGAACAAGACTGCGAGATTCCATGGTGGACTCCTGAGTGGTGATTTCCTGCCGACAAACTCATTTTGATTGAAGCATAAGTTGTGCCTGCCGAAGACCCGGAAATACCCCGCGGCTGTGACATTGTTTTGGTTTTGGCCTTTCGCCCGCAGCCCCGCTTGTAGACTCCCCGGCATGAAGGTCATCAGAGTCGTCACCTGGAACTGCAACGGCGCTTTTCGCAAGAAGTGGCAGGCCGTCGAGGCGTTGAACGCCGATATTCTGGTGATTCAGGAGTGCGAAGACCCACGCCGGACCACTGACCTTGCTTATCAGTCGTGGTCCAGCGGCCATCTCTGGACGGGTCTTTCAAAAAACAGGGGTTTGGGCATTTTTCCCAAGCGCGGAATTTCTGTATCGGCGGTAGACCTTGATTTGGGCCCACTGCAGTTGTTCCTGCCCTGCGTGGTGGATGGCAAATGGCCTTTGCTGGCGACTTGGACCCTGCAGGCCAACTCGCCCACCTTTGGCTACATTGGCCAGTTGTGGAAGTTGCTCCAGTCCCACAGTGCATTTCTGACTCATTCTGGTGCCATGCTGGTGGGTGACCTGAGTAGCAATGCGCGCTGGGACGTCTGGGATCGGTGGTGGAACCACAGCGACGTGGTGCAGTCGCTCTCAAAGCTCGGCCTGCTGAGCGCGTATCACCAGCATTTTGAAGAGCCCCAGGGGGCCGAGCAGCGCCCCACCTTTTTTCTGCAACGCAAGTTGGCCAAGCCGTACCACATTGACTACGCTTTCACCGGCCCGCAGTGGTCGGTCAAGCACGTTGAAGTGGGGGAGCCAAGTCAATGGCTGGTATTCAGTGACCATATGCCCGTCGTTTTTGACCTGGTTTGTGACGTCATCCGTTAGCCACGACAGAACCTGCTGTGGCACCAGGAACGCAGCCCTGGCCCAACGCAAAAAACCACCTTGCGGTGGTTTTTTCAGGGGAGCGGCAGCGTGCCGCGCCGGTGGCTCAGGCCTGCTGGGCCAAAGCCTGTTGCAGTTCGCCGTTCTCGTACATTTCCATCATGATGTCCGAGCCGCCAATGAACTCGCCCTTGACGTACAACTGCGGAATAGTGGGCCAGTTGCTGTACTCCTTGATGCCGGCGCGAATCTCGGCGTCGTCAAGCACATTCACGGTTTTCACGGCTTTGGGGTCGACGCCGCAGGCCTTCAGCACCTGAATGGCGCGGCCGGAAAAGCCGCACTGGGGAAAGCTGGCGTTGCCTTTCATGAAAAGCACAATCTCGTTCGATTTCACCAAGTCGTCAATGCGTTGTTGTGTGTCGCTCATGTCATCAGTCCTCAAAAAGAATGGCGTAATTATTTCACCTTCGTCAGCGACTTGCTGTGGGTAACCTTGGCGAGGCAAGGGCTTGCGATGTGG
>CAZLRQ010000177.1:2050-5500 GCA_964562035.1 uncultured Rhodoferax sp.
CCCGGCTACCAAATCACCTTGACGCTGCAGGCCGAAGACGCTTTTGGTTTGCGTGACGAGGCGCTGGTGCAGAGCATGCCCAAAAAGCAGTTTCCTCCGGGCGTCAAGGTCGGCGGGCAGCTGCAGGGGCCGGGGGCAGATGGTCAGACGCAAGTGTTCACGGTGATGAAGATCAAGGGCGACACCGTCATGCTGGACGGCAACCACCCCTTGGCGGGCAAGGACCTGCGCATGAGCGTGACCGTGACCGACGTGCGCGCCGCCTCGGAAGAAGAAGTGGCACACCGCCATGTGCACGGCGTGCACGGTCACCACCACTAAGCGCGTGGCGGAATGGGGCTAGCCCAGGCTGGCGGTGGCCAGTTTGGCCCCAAACCACAAAAACAGGCCGCCCACCGCCGCTGACAGGCCGGCGCTCAGGCGCCGGCGGGCACGAAACTCTTGTGCCAGCCGTGCGCCCAGCACAATGATGACTGACAGGTAAATGGCGCTGAAGGCCATGATGATCACGCTCAGAATCAAAAAGGGCACGGCCGGCGTGGCGTAAGTCGGGTCGATGAACTGCACAAAAAACGACAGCAAAAACAAAATAGCTTTGGGGTTGAGCAGGCTGATGACCAGCGCCCGCTTGAACGGGTGCTGCAAGTTGCCCGGCGCGGCCGGGGCTTCGGTCTTGTGTTCTTGGGGCCGGCGCGCGCCTTGCCAGGCGCCCCGAATCAGGTTGAGCCCGACCCAGGCCAGGTAAGCCGCCCCGACGTACTTGACCACGGCAAACAGCTCCGGGTTGGTGCGCAGCAAGCTGGCCGCACCCAAGGCGGTTAGCAGCAACAAGATGGTGTCGCCCGCAAACACGCCCAGTGCGCCCTGGTACCCGGCCCGCACCCCGCGCCCCACCGCCACCGACAGCACATACAGGGAGTTGGGCCCTGGCAGCAAGATGATGCCAAAAGCACCGATCACATACGTCCAGATATCGGTCACGCCATAAAAGCTCATAAAGGGGGTCCGGGAAAAATTGGGTGGTGCAAGCGACGCGCAGACCGCGCCAAGGGCTGTGGACTCTAACGCATTCTCCTGCGGGCAAACGCCCGTCGATCGGCCTATCATCACGGGCTCATGCCCGAACCTCAGCCGCCACCCATCCGCAGCAGCGCTATGCCAGACGCTGAACTGTCGCCCCTTGCCCCTTTTCGCCAGCCGGTGTTCCGCATGCTGTGGATCACCTGGCTCATGGCCAATATCTGCCTGTGGATGAGCGACGTGGCCGCGGCCTGGATGATGACCTCGCTCACCGCCACGCCGCTGTGGGTGGCGCTGGTGCAAACGGCGGCGAGCTTGCCGGTGTTTTTGCTGGGTCTGCCCAGCGGTGCGCTGGCCGATATTCTGGACCGCAAGCGCTACTTTTTGATCACCCAAATCTGGGTGGCGGTGGTGGCCAGTTTGCTCAGCCTGACGGTGTTTCTGGGCGTGCTGTCGCCAGGGCTGCTGCTGGCGCTGATTTTTGCCAACGGCATTGGTCTGGCCATGCGCTGGCCGGTGTTTGCCGCCATCGTGCCCGAGCTGGTGCCACGGCCGCAGTTGCCGGCGGCGCTGGCGCTCAACGGCGTGTCGATGAACGCCTCGCGCATCATCGGCCCGCTGGTGGCGGGTGCCCTGATTGCCAGCGTGGGCAGCGCCTGGGTGTTTTTGCTGAATGCGGTGCTGTCGCTGATTGCCGCAGTGGTCATCACGCGCTGGCAGCGGGTGCACAAGCCGCATCCGCTGGGGCGCGAGCGCCTGGTGAGCGCCATGCGCATCGGGCTGCAGTACGTGGCGCAGTCGGCCCATCTGAAAGGCGTGTTAGTACGCATTTCTATTTTCTTTTTCACCTCGACCGGGCTGATTGCGCTGCTGCCGCTGGTGGCGCGCGGCTTGCACGGCGGTGGGGCCGGCACCTTCACGCTGCTGCTGGCGGCCATGGGGTCGGGGGCCATTGTGGCCACGGCTTTTTTGCCGCGGCTGCGGCGCCAGCACTCGCGCGACACGCTGGTGCTGGGCGGCGCGGCGCTGCAGTCAAGCGCCATGCTGGTGATTGCCTTCACGCCCTACACCTGGGTGGCGGTGCCGGCCATGTTGTTTGCCGGTGCGGCCTGGATCACCACCGCCAACTCGCTCAGCGTGTCGGCCCAGATGGGTTTGCCCGACTGGGTGCGGGCGCGTGGCATGTCGATGTACCAAATGGCGATCATGGGCGCCAGCGCCAGCGGGGCCGCGGTTTGGGGGCAGATTGCCACCGTGAGCAGCGTGCAGACCAGCGTGGTGTTGGCCGCGCTGGCGGGTGTGTCGGCCATGGCGCTGGTTAACCACCTTCGGCCGGGCCAAGGCATGGTGGAGGACTTGACGCCCTCAACGGTGTTCAAGGTGCCGCAGGCCGCCGAGCCACCGGCGCAGGGCCATGTGATGGTGATGATTGAGTACCGCATTGATCCAACCCGCGCTGCTGCGTTTCGGGCCCTGATGCAGGAGAGCCGGCGCAGCCGCCTGCGCCATGGCGCGCTGTCCTGGGAGCTGTTGCAGGACATCAACGAGCCGGGCCGCTTTGTGGAGATGATGGAAGACGCGTCGTGGACCGACCACCTGCGCCGGTTTGACCGCGTGACCGCGGCCGATGTGGCGCTGCGCGACCGCAAGCTGGCGTTTCACATTGGCGAGTCGCCACCGCTGGTGACGCGCAGCGTGATGGAAACCACGCTCAAGTCAGGCTGACCAAGCCGTCTGGCGGGTCGCAGCGTTGGGGCTCAGCGCTGGTTGTTCTGGTTCGAGGTCATCCACGCAATGAGGGAGGAGCGCATGGCTTCTTCCACCGACATGGCGATGGGCGTGACCCAACTGCGTGGCACAAACACGGTGTAGCCACCAATCATGTAGCCCATGGGCAGGTACACCGCCACCTGGTCGTCCTGGGCCAGGCCGTCTGGCAGGCCCAGCGAGTTTTGCCGGGTGACCAGGCCCACGATGGACAGTTCATGCCCCGGTTGGCGCAGCACCACCACTTGTTGGGCGTCTTTTTGGTGCGGGGCAAAGAAGTCCGCAAAATTCTTGAGCGAGGAGTAAACACTTTTCACCACCGGCAGGTTGGTGAACGGCAGCTCCACCCAGGACAGCAGCTTGGACGTGACCGGCCGGGACAGTAAAAAGCCCAAGCCCAAAATGGCCAGCACACTCAGTCCAATGCCCAAGCCGGGCAGGTAAAAGTCGCCCAGCACGGGCCGGACCACCAGCATGGCCAGCGACTCCATCCAGGTGACCATCAGGTACAGCACGTACACCGTCATGCCCAGGGGCAGGATGGTGATGAGGCCACGGAAAAAGTATTGGGACAGGCGTTTCATGCAGCAGTGGTGGGGTTGTCAAGCGCTGCGCGCCAGGACGGCGCGCGGGCAACGGGTCAGCATAACAGCCGGTTGTGAT
>CAZLRQ010000178.1:0-1912 GCA_964562035.1 uncultured Rhodoferax sp.
TGGCCTCGCTTCTGGCCGGTTTTGTGGATTCGATTGTGGGCGGTGGCGGCCTGATTTTGTTGCCCGCACTGTTCACCGTCTTTCCCACCACGCACCCGGCCACGCTGTTTGGCACCAACAAAGGCGCCTCGGTGTGGGGCACGGCGTTTGCCACCTGGCAGTTCAGCCGCCGGGTGGACATGCGCTGGGCCGCGCTGGTGCCGGCGGCCAGCGCCGGTTTGGTGGCCTCGTTTGCCGGGGCCTGGCTGGTCACAGTGGTGTCGCCCGCGTATCTGCGCAAGGCGCTGCCACTGGTTTTGCTGGCCGTGCTCATTTACACCGTGTACAAAAAAGACCTCGGCCGTCACCACGCACCGCGTTTTGCAGGCCGGCAAGAGCAGTGGGTGGCCGCCGGCATTGGCGGGCTGATCGGCTTTTACGATGGCTTCTTTGGGCCGGGCACGGGCAGTTTTCTGGTCTTTTTGTTTGTGCGTTTGCTGGGCTACGACTTTCTGAGCGCCTCGGCCTCGGCCAAGCTGGTCAACACCGCCACCAACCTGTCGGCGCTGGCGCTGTTTGTGGCCAAGGGGCATATCTGGTGGCATTTTGTGGTGGTCATGGCGGTGGCCAACGTGCTGGGCAGCCTGCTGGGCACGCGCCTGGCGCTCAAGCATGGGACGGGCTTTGTGCGGTTGGTGTTCATTGGCGTGGTGAGCGCGCTGATTCTGAAAACCGGCTGGGACGCCTTTGGGCGCTGAGGGGCCTGTGCCGGGTGCCAGACTGGGCGAGTATCATCGCCGCCACGCTGTCGCCGTGCGCTGGTCCAGCAGGTTGCAATCTGGGGGTGATTCCCCGCCATGCGGGAGACACGCTTGAGATATCAGGAGTCCAAAGAACAAAGTGCCGAGTTGTTGCGCAAAGTACTTACTTTGATGGGGCAACACGATGCGGCCTTCAACCCGGCGTCATTCACCGTTTGGTATGAGTTTGCGGCAGGCATGAACGTGCCCTTGGTGCGGGCGCTGACCCAGGCCATGGCGGCCGAACCCCGGCTCAGCACGGCCACGGTGTTTCAGCTTTACAGCCAGTATGTGGCGGACGCTGGCCCCGGGGCCATTCAGCACATCGCCGGCGAGTTGCAGCGCATGATGGCCGGAATGGCCGACAACGCCCACAGCACCAGCGAGCGCGCGGGCACCTTCGGCGAGCAACTGGCCGGGCTGACCGAGGCGCTCACCACCCAGGATGCGTCGCTGCTCACGCCGCAAGTCAGTGAGGCCCTGGCGGGCACCGCCCTGATGCGCGCTTCTGCGCAGGCACTGGCCCAGCAGATCATGGACAGCCGGCAGGAGATCGAACGCTTGCAGAGTGAACTGACCCGCGTGCGTGACGAGGTGCTGATGGACCCGCTGACAAAGGTACTCAACCGGCGCGGCTTTGACCAGCAGATGGCACGTCTGCTGGCCGAACCGGCTGAGCCCGGCTGCGAACACTGCCTGGTCATGCTGGACATTGACCATTTCAAGAAAGTCAACGACACCCATGGCCATGTGATGGGCGACCGCGTGATTCAGGCGCTGGGCGAGGTGTTGCGGGCCTGTGTGCCAGACAAGGCGCACTCGGTGGCGCGCTATGGTGGTGAGGAGTTCGCCATTTTGTTGCCCAATTGCAGCTTGCACCACGGCGTCAAGTTGGCTGACACGGTGCGTCAGCGTACCCGTGCCATGAAAATCCGCGATCGAAAAACACAGGAAGTGGTGCTCACGGTCAGCATTTCAGGCGGGGTGGCCACCCTGCGGCCGGGCGACGATGCGTCGGCGTTGATTGCCCGTGCCGATGGCGCCTTGTACCAATCCAAACAGTCGGGGCGGGACTGCGTCAGCCACGCCTGAAGCGGGCGTTTTCTTTGGCGCGTGCTCAGGGTCGCGTGGCG
>CAZLRQ010000178.1:2012-5487 GCA_964562035.1 uncultured Rhodoferax sp.
GCCTGGCCCAGTTTCACAGCCGCCATGTCCTGGGGGTTGGGGTATTGGCCCATCAGCCAGTAGTCAAACACGCGGCGGGCAATGGGGGCCGCATGTGCTGCGCCAAAACCGGCGTTTTCCACAATCACGGCCACCGCAATTTTGGGGTCCTCTGCCGGGGCAAACGCCACGTAGAGCGCGTGGTCGCGCTGGTACTCCTCCATCTTGCTGGCGTTGTAGCGGCTTTTCTGGCTGATGGTCACCGCTTGTGCCGTGCCCGTTTTCCCGCCCGACACGTAGCCCGCCCCGGCAAAGACGCGCGTGCCCGTGCCCCCTTGGGTCACGCCAACCATGGCCTGGCGTATCACTGCAATGTGCTCGGGCTTGTAGCCCAGGTTTTGCGGCGGGTCTGCCGCCACCGGCACCTGGGCATGGGTCAACGGGTCACGCGTGGCCATGACGACCTGGGGCTTGTGCTTGACGCCGTTGTTGGCCAGCGTGGCCGTGGCTTGGGCGAGTTGCAGCATGGTGAAGTGGTTGTAGCCCTGGCCAATGCCCAGTGAAATGGTTTCACCGGCGTACCATTTTTTCTGCTCCGGCTTCTTGTAATAGTTGCGCTTCCAGTCCTGGCTGGGCAAGAGGCCGCGCAGCTCGCCCTGCAGGTCAATGCCAGTGATTTGCCCAAACCCCAGGGGCTTCATGAAGTCGTGAATGGCGTCTACCCCCATCTCGTTGGCCAGCGAGTAGTAGTACACATTGCTGGACTTGACGATGCTGGTGTACATGTCTACCGCCCCCAGGCCATGGTCGCCGTGGCTGCGAAAGGCGTGGCCGCCAAACATCCAGGAACCCGCGTCATTGATCACGGTGGAGGCCGAGCGTTTACCGGTCTCCAGGGCGGCCAGCGCCATAAAGGGCTTGTAGGTGGAGCCCGGTGGGTAGCTGCCGCGCAGCGCCCGGTTGAGCAGCGGCTTGTCCAGTGACTCATTGAGGCCTTTCCAGCTTTCGGAGTCAATGCCGTCCACAAACAGGTTGGGGTCGAACGTGGGTTTGCTGACAAAGGCCAGCACCTCGCCGGTCTTGGGGTCCAGCGCCACTAGCGCGCCCCGGCGCTGGCCAAACATCTCTTCCACCATGCTTTGCAGCTTGATGTCGATGGACAGCATGATGGAGTCGCCGGGCGTGGACGGGCTGCTGGCCAGCTTGCGCGTGGCGTGGCCGCCGGCCGAGGTTTCCATCGAGTCCACGCCGGTGATGCCGTGCAGACGCGTCTCAAAGCTTTGCTCCACCCCGAGCTTGCCGATGTACTCGGTGCCGCGGTAATTGGCCTGGTCCTCCGACTCGTCCAGGCGCGCCTTCTCCGTCTGGTTGATGCGCCCGATATAGCCAATCACGTGGCTGGCGAGTTCGCCGTAGGGGTAGCTGCGAAACAGCCGCGCCTTGATCTCCACCCCCGGAAAACGGTAGCGTTGCGCTGCAAATTTGGCCACTTCCTCGTCACTCAGGCGGGTGCGCAGCGGCACGGACTCGAAGCTCCTGGATTCTTCGCGCAGCCTCTTGAAGCGGCGCCGATCGCGCGGCGTGACGTCCATCACCTCCGCCAGGGCGTCAATCGTCTGCTCCAGGTTGCCGGCTTTGGCCGGCGTTATTTCCAGGGTGTAGGCCGAGTAGTTGGTGGCCAGCACAATGCCGTTGCGGTCCAGGATCAGGCCCCGGTTGGGCACGATGGGCACGACCGCGGTGCGGTTGCTCTCGGCCTGCTCCCGCAAATCATCATGGCGCACCACTTGCAGGTAGACCAGGCGCGCGGCCACCAGTCCGAAGCACAGCAGCATCACCACGCTGGCCACCAGCACCCGCAGCCGAAAGCGTGACAGGTCGGCCTCGACGTTGCGCAGGACCGTCATGGCAAGCGGGGACTCATGTGACGCATGTCAAAGCGGGCGGTGGGCATCGGGGTTGGGGGCCCGTCGTTGTGGCCACAGCAGCAGCACGCTTACCACGGGCCAAAGGAGTGCCTCCACCAGGGGTGCCAGCAAAATCCAGAACCCCGGAAACGTGCCGCCCGCCAGCAGGCGCACCACCAGCGCAATGGCGTGGGCGGCCAGGAACAGCGGCAGCACTTGCGCCGCTTGCGATGGCACCGTGAACCACAACAGGCGGCGGTGAATGGCAATGGCCAGAAAACTCAGCACGCTGTAGGCCAGCGCGTGCTGGCCCAGCATGGCGCCTTGGTGCACATCCATCAACAACCCAAATACAAAAGCCGCGCTGATGCCCACGCGCTGGGGCTGGTGAATGCTCCAGAACACCAGCACCAAAGCCAGAAAGTCCGGCATACCGGCGGCGCGCCCCCACAGCCCCATGTTCTGCAGCATGTTGAGCAGCAGCGCTACCAACAAACTGCCCCAGATGAAGAGGGGGTTGGCAGGCAGCAGCAGCTGCTGGCCGGGCCGCATGATCATTGTTTTGCCCCTGTTTGGGTTGATCCGGCTGAGGCGTCGGCTTCTGGCCGGGGTGCGGTCGCGTCGTTCACCGGCTGCAGCACCATCACATGGTCGACGCCCGATGCCAGCGCCAGTGGCAGGCAGGTGATGCGGGCAAACGCCGAGTCGGCGCGCCGCTCCACTTTTTCCACGCGCGCCACCGGCAGGCCTGGCGGGTACACCCCGTCCACGCCACTGGTGGTCAGCAGGTCACCCATTTGCACGTCAGCGCTGGCGGCCATGAAGCGCAACTCCAGTCCGCCCTGGCGCGAGGAGGCATCACCAAAGGCCAGCCCGCGCACGCCGGTGCGCGTGTTGAGCACCGGAATGGCCTGATCCCGGTCGGTGATCAGCGTGACTTCGCTCACCATGGGGTAGACGCGGGTGACCTGACCCAAAACCCCGTTTTCATCCAGCACGGGTGAGCCGGCGACAACCCCCTTCAGGGAGCCCCGGTCAATGATGACCTTGCGGGAGTAGGGGTCGGCCACGTCGTAGCGCACCTGCGCCGCCTGCGCCGGGGTGGGCAAGCGTTCGCGCAGGCCCAGCAGCTGGCGCAGTCGCCCGTTTTCCAGGCTCAGTTGCTCCACCTGATTGGCCCGTTGTGACTGCAGGATCAGCGTGCGTTGGGCGGTTTCTTCATTGGCTTGGGCGACTGCCAGGCTCTCGAAATATTGCGCACCGCCCTGGGTCCAGGCCACCGGCCGCATGGCGAGCCATTGCACCGGGTAGAGCGCGGTGGCCACGGCGACACGAACGGGTTTGGCGATCTCGAACCGCGCGTCGGCCACCATCAGGAACAGGGCTAGCGCGCTGAAGAATGTCAGTTTTGACAGGGCCGAAGGGCCTTGCCGGAAGAAGGGGGGCGGGGTGCCGTCCAGCGTACCAAGTGGCATCGCTGCGTCCGAAGGTTATTCGTTGGTGAAAATGGAGCCCAGGCGCTCCATCTGCTCCAGCGCAATGCCGCAGCCGCGCACCACGCAGGTCAGGGGGTCTTCGGCCACCAGCAC
>CAZLRQ010000179.1:0-5470 GCA_964562035.1 uncultured Rhodoferax sp.
TAGTTGGCCAGTTCCGAGAGGTCGCGGCACAGCAGGGTCAGGTGGTGCTTGTCGTCCACGCCACGAATGCGGCGCAGCTTGTCGGCGGCGGCCTTGTCGTCCAGGTGGCAGACCAGGGCGTAGCTGGAGTCGGTGGGCACGGCCAGCACCTCGCCTTTTTCCAGCAGGCTGACGGCCTGCTTGAGCAAGCGGGGTTGGGGGTTGTCGGGGTGAACGTCAAAGAGTTGGGGCATGGCGGTATTGTCGGTGAAGGGGCTGGACTGGGTGCCGTCCGGGCCGCGCGCTCGTTCAGGATGGTTTGGTGAGGTTTTGGCGCAGTTGGGTCAGCTCGCGGGCGGTGAGCAAGGCGTTGCCCACCCCGCTGGCAGCAATCACGGCAATCCCCAGCCAGGCCAGTGCATCAGGCACGTGGTCAAAGATCAGCCAGCCCGCCAGTGTGGCAAAAGCAATTTGGCTGTAGAGGTAGGGGGTTAGCACCGGCGCAGACGCGCGCATGTAGGCCCGGATCAGCATCAGGTGGCCAAAGGTGCCCATGAAACCAATCAGCAGGAACAGCGGCCAGTGCGCCAGCAGCGCGGCGGTGTCCCAACTGAACACCACAATCGGGCTCATGACCAGGGTCCCCACCAGGCCGGTGTAAAAGTGGGTGGTGTAGGGGTTTTCTTCACCACTGAGACGACTGGTGAGCACCTGAAACCAGCCATAGGCCGTGACCAGCAGCACCGGAAACAACAAGGCCCAGCCGAAAACCTGGCCGCCGGGGCGCATGACCAGCAGCACGCCGACCAGGCCGGCGATCATCACCAGCCAGCGCGCGCGGGAGACGTGGTTTTTGAGGATCCAGGCCGCCATGCCGGTGGCCGCCAGGGGTGACAACATCACCATGGCTGTGAACTCGCCGACCGGCAGGTACTGCAGCCCAAAAAATGCGCAAAAACTGGTGACGAGCAGCAAGACGCCGCGCAGCAGTTGAAATTTGGGATTGCTGGTGCCCAGCAAACTCAGCCCCTGCACTGGCAAGCGCATGGCCAAAGTGGCCACGGCCTGAAACGCGTAGCGAAACCACAGCAGCATCAGCACGGGCGCCAGCGCGGTGGCGTATTTGGTCGTGGTGTCCAGAATGGCAAAGCACAAGCCGGCCAGCACGATGAGCAAAACGCCAGCGCCTTGCTGGCTGCGCCAGAAAGTCATGGGGCGGTCAGTGGGCCGCCGGGGCCGGTTGAGTGGGGCTCCGGGCCCGCTGAATGCGGTCGGTCAGCAGCTCCCATACCGGCGTTAACTGGCCCGCCAGAAAGGGCAGGGTGCCCAGTTCGGTGTGGCTCTCGTCGGGGCTGTGAAAGTCGCTGCCCCGGCTGGCTGCCAGGCCAAATTCACGGGCGGTGTCGGCGTAAGTGATGTACTCGGCCGGGCTGTGGCTGCCGGTGACCACCTCCACGCCCTGGCCGCCGTGGCCCTTGAACTCGGTGAACAACGCGAACTCTTCATTGGCGGTGAATTTGTAGCGCGCCGGGTGGGCAATCACGGCCATGCCGCCGGCTTGGGTGATCCAGGTCACCGCGTCTTTGAGCGTCGCCCAGCGGTGCTCCACGTAGCCGGGTTTGCCTTCAGTCAGGTACTTGCGAAACACCTCGTTGGTGTCGCGGCACACGCCGCTTTCCACCAGAAAGCGGGCAAAGTGGGTGCGTGAAATGAGTTCGTGGTTGCCGGCGTATTTCAGCGCGCCTTCATACGCGCCCTGTATACCAACTTTGGCCAAGCCGGCGGCCATGTCCATGGCGCGCTGGCCGCGGCCGCCGCGGGTCTGGATGAGGCCCAGGTTCAAGGCTTCGTTGTTGGCGTCAAACCCCAAACCCACGATGTGCACCGTTTTGCCGATGAAGGTGACCGAGATTTCAACACCGGTCAGGTAGTGCATGCCCTGCGCTTGCGCGGCGGCGGCGGCCCGTTGCTGGCCGCCAATTTCGTCGTGGTCGGTCAGCGCCCACAGTTCAACCCCGTTGGCTTTGGCTCGCTCGGCCAGGGCTTCGGGGGTCAGGGTGCCGTCGGAGACGACAGAGTGGCAGTGGAGGTCAGCGTTGAGTAAGGAGGTCACGTGGTCATTTTAGGCGCGGGCTCATAACTCTGCCGCCTCGACCAAAAACCGCACGCGCCGCACGCCATTCCAGGCGTCGGCGTCGAGCCGGAAGGCGAGCTTGACGCGCGCTGGCAGCGGTTCGGTGTGGCCAAACCAGATGCCGTCCACCGGCTGACCCTGGTGCTTGAGCTTGAGCGCCAGGTGTTTTTCGCCCACCAGGCGCTGCGAGATCACTTCCACTTCTTCGCTGAAGGTGGGCGGGGCAAAGCCCTGGCCCCAGACCTCTTTGTGCAGCACGTCCACCAGCTCGACCCGGCGGAACTCGGGTTTGAGCGGGCCATCGGTGTCCAGCCGGCGCGTCAGGGTGCTGGCGTCCAGCCATTCCTGGGCCACCTCGTTGAGGCCGTGTTCGAAGGCGTCAAAGTGCTCTTCGGCAATGGTGCAACCTGCCGCCATGGCGTGGCCGCCAAAGCGCAGCAGCACGCCGGGGTAGCGCTTGGCCACCAGGTCCAGCGCGTCGCGCAGGTGAAAACCGGGAATGGAGCGGCCCGAGCCTTTGAGTTCGTGTTCCTTACCCGGCGCGGCACTGGCGGCAAACACAAAGGTGGGGCGGTGCAGTTTGTCCTTGATGCGCGAGGCCACGATGCCGACCACGCCTTCGTGAAAGTCGGGGTCAAACACGCAAATGGCCGGCGGCGGTTCGTCGTCTTCGTCGAACAGCGACTCGGCAATGTTGAACGCCTGCTCGCGCATGTCGCCCTCAATCTCGCGGCGCTGGCGGTTGATGCCGTCCAGCGTTTTGGCCAGCTCGTCGCCACGCGCGGCGTCATCGGTCAGCAGGCATTCAATGCCTAAGGTCATGTCTGACAAACGGCCTGCGGCGTTGATGCGCGGCCCCAGGGCAAAGCCAAAATCAAAGGTGGTGGCCACTGGGGCGCTGCGCCCGGCGGCTACAAATAGCGCAGCCAGTCCCGCAGGCAGGGTAAGGGCCCGCACCCGTTTCAGCCCCTGCGCCACCAGGCGGCGGTTGTTGGCATCCAGTTTGACCACATCGGCCACGGTGCCCAGTGCGACCAGCGGCAGCAGGGTGTCCAGCTTGGGCTGGGTCTGGGCGTCAAACACGCCGCGCTGGCGCAACTCGGCGCGCAGGGCCAGCAGCACGTAAAACATCACGCCCACACCGGCAATCGACTTGCTCTCAAAGGTGCAACCCGGCTGGTTGGGGTTGACGATGACGTCGGCTCCCGGCACCTCAATCTGGCCGTTGACCGAGGCGGGCAAGTGGTGGTCGGTGACCAGCACCTGCAGGCCCAGCGCCTTGGCCGTGGCCACGCCCTCAAAGCTGGCAATGCCGTTGTCTACCGTGATCAGCATGTCGGCGCCGCTGGCTTTGACACGCTGGGAAATGGGGGGGGTGAGGCCGTAGCCGTCGACCACGCGGTCGGGCACGATGTAGCTCACATGCTTGGCGCCCAGCAGCTTCAGGCCCCGAATACCCACGGCGCAGGCGGTGGCGCCGTCGCAGTCGTAGTCGGCCACGATGCAGAGCTTTTGGTTGGCGGCAATCGCGTCGGCCAGCAACGTGGCCGCAGCAGCAGTGCCCAGCATCTCGCTGGGCGGAATGAGCCGGGCCAGGCCGTCGTCAAGTTCTTGGCTGCTTTGCACGCCACGGGCGGCGTAGAGCTGGGCCAGCAGCGGGTGGATGCCAGCCTGCTCCAGCGTCCAGACGGCGCGGGGTGGAATGTCTCGAGCTGTAATTTTCATAGCTTCTCAAGCAGTCTGGACGGGGGCTGGGTGCCAAAAAGGTTCATAAATCGCGTGACCAGGGTTTGGGGTTGCTTTGTGAAGGTTTGCGCGTGGCGCTCGCCGCACAGGGTGAGTTGGCCGGGTTCACCCCGGTTGAGCGCCGCCAGCAGGGCCGCACCTTCGGTGGCGTCCAGCGCTTGCCAGGCTTGCGCCCAGGCGGCCCAGTTGTCTTGCAGGGCGGGCTCGCGCAGGGTGTTCACCACCGTGGGCGGTGTGGCGTTGGTTGCGGTGGTGCGGGGCGACAGCGTGCCCGTGCCACTCAGCCAGAACGAATTGACCACCGGCACGCCGCGTGCGGCACGGGCGTCGTTGACCGGGTGGTTGTAGAGCAGCATTTGCATTTCGTTTTGCAGGCGCCGCAGGTGCACGGCCTGGGGGCTGCGCGGAATCCAGTTTTCCAGGTTGCGCCCGGCCACCCGGTCGAGCGAGGCGGTGGGCAGGTCAGCCAGCATCGCGCCACAGGCGCGCCAGCGGCCGGGGCTGTCAAAGTGCAGCGCAATGCCGTCTTCTTCAAAATAAGGCTTCATGGCCGCCAGCAAGGCCTGCGACTCGGCTGCCGTGAAGTCGGGCAGCGGCAACGGGCCCATGGTGATCTGGTTGGTGGCCACCTGCCAGTGGCAGGGCGTGATGAAACCCCAGCCATTGCCCACGGGCTGGTCCAGCGCGGCCCATGGGATGAGTCCATCGGTCACGTCCAGGCCCAGTGCGCGGGCCAAGGCACGTTCATGCGGCGGCGACAGGCTGAACTCGTCACCCGCGTCCAGGGGCTGCGGCGCGAGCCGGGCCAGCAGTTTTTCCAGGTGGGGGAGTTTCAGGGCCCGCAGGGCCGGGGCGCAGTCGTCGGCGCTGCAAAAGGCAAACGGAATCAAAAGATGCATGGGGTGATTGTCCGGGATTCAGGGTCCGGCAGCCTGCGACCACGCGCTTGCCATCATGGCGAGCGCGCCATGTCCAGGTCAGCGCGGTTGCGCTCGTCGGTGTAGGGGGCGCTGGGGGCGGGGTGGCTGCTGGGGTAGCAGCTCACGATCACATTGCTTTGCGCCTGGGCCTTGTGCAGCACCTCAACGCCGCAGCGGCCGTAGACGCTCTCGATGGTGCTCAGCAGGTTGCGGGCGTAGGGCGATTCGAGCCGCCCATCCAAAATGACGTTGACCAGCAGCACGCCCAGTGGTGCGAGGGTGCGCCGGGTGTCGCGCCAGAACTCCTGCGTGACCAGGTGGCCCGGTATGGAGGTGTGGCTGCTGTAAACATCCACCACCACGGCGTCGAACTGCCGGGGTGTGGTGCGGACAAAGCGGCGCGCGTCGTCCACGATGAAGGTGCCGCGCACGGGCTCTTTCAAAAAGCGCTGCTCGGCAATGGTTTTGATCTGGGGGTCAATGTCCACATAGGTATAGCGGTTGGTCGGTTCGCGGTGCGACAGGGTAAAGCCACCGGCCCCCAGCACCAGAATCTCGCGCCCGCTGAACTCGAACTCCTGCAGCAACAGGCGGCGCAGGTGCTGCACATAGCGGGCGTAGTGGGTGGGCTCGCTGTCGTCCATGAGCGAGGCCAGCGAGTTGTTGACCACGAAAGCGCGGGGGTTGAGGT
>CAZLRQ010000180.1:0-1904 GCA_964562035.1 uncultured Rhodoferax sp.
GTGCTGATCAATGGCAAGTACATTGAGCCGACCAAGCGCCTGACCCAGACGCTGGCCGAGGGCGACGTGCTGGCCATCTGGCCGCCGATTGCCGGAGGGTAAATGCAGTCCAGTTATCCCGAGCGCTTCGAGCGCGACATGGGCTGCACCGAGGCCGAATGGCTAGGCTGGCTGCCCAATGCGATTGGCGACAACTTCTGGAAACTGCAAACCCAGTCGGCCGGCGTGCGCATTGGCGATGGCGCGTTGGGCCTGACCTGGCAAGTGGGCGAGCCGCGGGTGATTGCCCTCATGCGCGTGCCGCGCCTGCTGGTGAACTTCCGGTTTGCCGGGCTGGACGAGGCCCAGCGCTACCGTTTCATGAAACGGTTTGATTTGTATATGCAGCGCGGTGGCGGGTGATGGCTGTATGGCTTTTTGGTCAAATTGGGCTCTAGCCCCCGTGGCTATTGGGTGAGTAGCTATCAATAATGAGATTCGACTGATGCGCTTTAACGCCATCCGGGCTTGACCGTTAAGCTCAAGCCCCCGGCCAGCGTGCCGCTACCCGATCCCCCCCAAAGCACCCCATGACCACTGAACGCCCGACCCCCAGCAAAGATCAGATTGCGCTGCTCCCGGAATTTGATCGCCTGGGGCTCAACCGCATCACGCTGGTGAGCACTGAGGCGCAGGCGCGAGAGGCACAGGCTGCGTTGGCGGATGCCCCGGTTTGGGGCTTTGACACCGAGTCCAAACCGACATTTTTCAAGGACCAGTTGTCTGACGGGCCGCACATCGTGCAACTGGCCACCCTGCACCGGGCGTGGGTGTTTCAGTTACACGACCCGGCCTGCAGCGCCGTGGTGGCGCAGTTACTGGCTTTGCCAGGATTCACCAAGCCTGGTTTCGGGTTGGGCGATGACCGCAAGCGCATTTTGGCCAAACTGGCGGTTGAGGCAAGCGGTGTGCTGGAACTCAACAACGTGTTTCGGCAGCGGGGTTACCGCAAGGACATGGGCGTGAAGGGCGCCGTGGCCGTGTTGTTCAACCAGCGCTTCATCAAGTCCAAAAAAGCGGCCACCTCCAACTGGGCGCTGCCACAGTTGACGCAGTCGCAACTCATTTACGCAGCCAACGATGCCTACGCTGCGGCCCGTGTGCACCATGCGCTTGAGCTTTAGGTGTTCTGAATTTATAAGAAATAGGGCTCTAGCCCCCGTCCATCAAGCGCGAGTAGCTATTAATAGCATAGCTGTCTTGATGCCGGCCAGGGTCAGCAGCAGCGAGCCAAACAAGTGCAGCGCAGCGGTGCCAAACGCCAGCGTGTAGCGCTGCTGCCCCAGCATGCCCACCACCTCGGCCGAGAAGCTGGAAAAAGTGGTCAAGGCGCCCAAAAAACCTGTGATGAGCGCCAGCCGCCAAACGGGGTCTAGGTGCGGCAGGGCCTGAAACACGGCCACGCCCACGCCCACCAAGTAGCCGCCTATCAAGTTGGCGGCCAGCGTGCCCAAGGGCAGTGCTGCGCCGGGGTTGAGCCACAGCCCCAGACCCCAGCGGGCCAGCGCGCCAATGCTGGCGCCAATACAAATCGCAAAGACAGAAATCATGGTGTGGTCATCATAAGGATGGCGGCGGGCAGCGCACGCTTGGAAAACCGCCACAGCGTAGCTCTTGAGGCGGTCAAAACCGTGAATATGTCACGAAAAGCTCTGGGGAATAAATCCAATAGGTCAATTGCTGCGTAACACTGAATGTCGGTCATCGTTGAAGTGGCCGCAACAGTGTCACGCACCGAAAAACTGGAGATTATTTATGTTGACCATTGTCAATTTTGTGGTTTTTATGTTGCTCATTTTTGGCGCGCTGGCCCTGTCGTCCAGCGGGTCGACCATTGGCAGCAGTGCCGAGGGTGATGAGAAAGC
>CAZLRQ010000180.1:2004-5465 GCA_964562035.1 uncultured Rhodoferax sp.
TTGCCTTTTTTACGCTCGGTCAGAATCTTGCCGGACATGGCGGGGCCAATGCCTTTGATGCCGTCCAACTCTGCGGCGCCCGCCTTGTTGACATCGACGGCCGCAAAACAGGCGGCAGCCGAAAGCGTGGCGACCAGTGTCAATAATTTTTTGAACATGAAACAACTCTCCTGAAGGGTGAATTAAAAAACCAACCAACCCCTGGCCCAACCTTATGTCGGGCCAGAGACACAACGGGGTCTGGGTGACAGACCTTACCCGCCATGACCAAAAGCCGGGCTCACCCGGTCAGAAATTCTTCGCGGCCTTGACTGGCCAGTCCTTGCACATAGCGGGCAACCCCCGTAGGCATGTCGGTAAACACCTGATGGCAGCCTGCACCGCGCAGCGCCGTGAGGTCGGCCTGAACCGATTCAGGCGGGGTGCCTGAGGTCGGCGCAAACGAAATCAGCTCTCTGATTTGCATCTCCGGCAGTGACAGGGGCGCGTGGCCTTGGTCGCTGCGCAGGGCGTTGATCACGACGCTGGCAATACTTTGCGGTGATACCGCCTGGCCCGTGGCAACATTGAAAATGCCAGATTGCCCCGGGTGATCAAAAAACCACAGATTGACTGCCACCACGTCGTCCACACTCACCAGGTCGTGCGTTGGTATCGCTGCCTTGTTGTCGGGTGTTGCCAGGTGCACTTTGCCCCCGGCCAAAAACTGTTGTGCATACTGGAACGCCAGACTGGCCTCGGGCCCCTTGTGTTGTTCCCGCGGTCCATACACATCAAAATAGCGAAGTCCCACCACTTGGCCGGTTTTCCCCGACAGGGCGCGGCGGAAATCCTGTCCGCATTCACGGCGCATGCGTTGGTCAAACAGGTGCTTGGAGTAGCCATAAACACTCAGTGGGTGTTCCAGCGCGGGGTCTTCACGGCAAACCCGCGCGCGGCCGTAAGTGGCCGCACTGGAGGCATACAGCAGGCGCGCGCCCCGCTTCTGGCATGCTTGGTACAGACCCACCGAGGTGGCATAGTTGTTGTCCATCATGAACTTGCCATTGCGCTCCTGCGCGTCAGTGCAAGCCCCTTGGTGAAAGATGGCTTCAATCTGGCCATAGGAGCCTTGGGCAAACGACTCATAGAAGCTGTCGACATCCAGATAGTCCAGGATTTTCAGACCGATCAGGTTTTGAAATTTGTCACCCTGCGTGAGGTCGTCAACCGCAATGATGTCATCCATGCCGCGCGCATTCAGCCCCTGGATGATGTTGCTGCCAATGAAGCCGGCGGCGCCGGTCACCACAATGCGTGTCATGCAAATATTTCCTTAGGCAAGGTCGACGCTCACAATTCCTCAACCCGCCGGGCGGGGTAACTGTCCCAGGTCTGGCAGCCTGGGCATTGCCAGAAGTGCTGTTTGGCCTCAAAGCCACAAGCGGCGCATCGGTAACGTGTCAATGGTTTGACCGCATGGTCCAGCGCGCGCTGGACCTGCGGGTGAAACTGCTCATGCTCCAGCTTCTCGCCAGCAATCCACTTCGCCGCCGCCACCAGCGACGGTTCGTGCGCGAGGTGCCTCACATACCAGTCGCGCGCGCTCGGCGTCGGCCCCTGCACGGCGGCCTCCAGCAGCACAATGCCGTCCAGCACATCGAGCGCGGGCGATAGTTGGTACCGGGCCTGAAGCAGCGTCAGGGCCGCTGGCGACTGACCGCTGGCGATCGCGTAGTTCGTTAGCGGGCCGGCCATGAGGGGCACCGCTGCCGGCGATGATTCAAAGGCGTCAACCAACGTCGAATACGCTTGTGCGGTGTCGCCCTGGCTGGCCAGCAGCTTGGCTAATTCCAGGCGGGGGCGCGGTGCAGTGGGGGCGGTGTGGACGGCTTCCAGTAACAAAGCCCGGGCTTCTTGGGGATTGTGGGCACTGACTTGCGCTGTGGCTTGCTCGCACAAGTAGTGCGCCAAGCGGGCGCTGAAGCTGCCTTGGGCGGCATTCTCCAGTTTGTGGGCCATCTGTGCGGCTTGCGGCCAGTCGCGGCTGCGCTCGTAATTGGCCAGCAAAGCCAACCGCGCCTGGGCTTCAAAAGGCGTGCCTTCCAGTTTGAGCAAGGCCGCCTCTGCCCGGTCCAGCAAGCCAGCCTTCAGGTAATCCAGCGCCAAGGCATGCTGTGCGCGCTGGCGGTCGGCCAGGCTCAGGTCACCGCGTGAGAGCAAGTGATCGTGCACCCGCACGGCGCGTTCATATTCCCCGCGGCGCCGAAACAAATTACCCAGTGCGAAGTGCAGTTCCGACGTGTCCGGGTCGTTTTGTACCGCCTCAATGAAGGCGTCAATGGCCTGGTCTTGTTGCTCGTTGAGCAAAAAATTCAAGCCCTTGAAGTAAGCCTTGGGTGCTTGGCGGCTTTCCATGCGCAATTGGCGCAAGTCCATGCGTGACGCGACCCAGCCCAGTACAAAGGCAATGGGCAGACCCAGCAGAATCCAGCTCAGGTCAAAGTCCATGCGGGCGTGCGTTTTGCAAGGGGTTCAAGATGCCGGATTCCGTGTTCGCGGCGGGGCTGGCCGTTGCAATGGTTGCGGCTTGGTGCTGCTTCCACCAACGTGGCAGCATGCCCAGCACACCCACCACCACACCCGCCGTGAAAGCGATCAAAACCACCAGCACTTGAGGCGCGCGCCACTGAGTGCCAAAGAAAAAATGCACGATGGTGTCTTGCTGGTTGTTCAACGCAAAGGCGAACAGCGTAAAAAAAATGGCTGCTTTAAGTAACCACTTAAGCAACCACACAATATGTTTCATCAAACTCCCCGTTGTCGTGCTGATTCTAGCCTCGTCACGGGCGATGTTTTTCGTCCCAACACACTCAGGTCTTGGTCTGGCTTTCCAGTTCCTCTGTCCGGTGGTCTACGGCTTCGCGCAGCGCTTTACCGGGCTTGAAGTGGGGCACTCTTTTTTCGGGAATCGCCACGCTCTCGCCATTGCGCGGGTTGCGTCCCATACGGGGTGGTCGGTGGCTGATGGAGAAGCTGCCAAAGCCCCGAATCTCAATACGGTGCCCACGCACCAGCGTGTCATTCATGGCGTCAAGTATTGACTTGACGGCGAATTCGGCATCACGGTGGGTGAGCTGGCTAAATCGTGCGGCCAGTTCTTCAACAAGATCGGAGCGGGTCATGCGATAAATGTAGATAAAAAAACGACCGGCGCGAAACGCAGCCGGTCGTTTTTTAGTGGTGAATCAACAATTAATTGTTGCTGTCCAGCTTGGCACGCAACAGGGCGCCCAGGCTGGTGGTTCCGGCGTTTTCACGAGCCGACTGCTGGCTCAGAGTCGACATGGCTTCGTTTTGATCTGCTGCATCCTTGGCCTTGATGGACAACTGGATGTTGCGGGTCTTGCGATCCACGTTAACGACCACGGCGGTGACTTCGTCACCTTCCTTCAGGACGTTGCGGGCGTCTTCCACGCGGT
>CAZLRQ010000181.1:0-1881 GCA_964562035.1 uncultured Rhodoferax sp.
GCGTTTTGCACGGCCGCCAGCGCTTGGGGGCACGGGCCGCAGGCGTTGCTGTTGGTGGAAAAATCAAAGCGCGGCACGCCCAGCGCATCAGGCCCGCCGTGCACGCGGGGTGCTTTGGGCTGTGCAGGGGTGGGTGCGACTTCAAATTTCGGCATGGCTTCAGGGTTCGAGCATCACAATAAAAACAATAGCTAATAGCCCAATACCCATAAGGGCCAGAAGCACATTTGATGCATATTTAACGGCCCGGGGCACATCACACGCCTGCACCTCACGGCCAGCCGCATTCAGGGCATACACGCCCGGCTTTTGCAAGCACACGCCCACGCGCAGCGCCATGGCGGCCATGGGCCAGCCGCTGTTGGGGGATGGGGTACGCGCCGCCTCAAGCCGCAAGATTTTCAGGCTTGCGCCACCTGCACCCAGCGCCAGCAGTGCGCCTGTGATGCGCGCCGGCGCCCAGCTCAACACGTCGTCTGCGCGCGCCGCCCACTTGCCGGCCCATTGCCAGTTGTGCCCCTTGTACACGCCGGGGTAGCCCCACATGGCGTCGGCGGTGTTGGCAAAGCGGTACAGCGCGGCGCCGGGCAAGCCCAGCAGCACAAACCAGAACAGAGGTGCCACCACCGAGTCGTTGAGGTTTTCGGCCAGCGACTCAATGGCGCTTTCACGCACTTGGGCTTCGGTCAGGTTCGACACATCGCGGCTCACCAGCCAGCTCAGGCGCTCGCGCCCCGCCGCCAGAGAGCCACCCAGCGCGGGGTTCAGGGCTTGTTCAACCGCCAGCACCTCGCTTTTCAGCATGGCCCAGGCCAGCAGGGGTTTGAGCAACAGGCCCATGCAGGCTGCCGCCAATAACACGCCCACCCCGGCGGCCCACGGTGCCGGCAAAGCCCCGCCCAACGCCTGCGCCACCCATTTGGGCAACGCCAGCAAGGCCACTTGCAGCGCACCAGACACTAGCAAAACAATAGCTGCTCCGGCAGACCACATCAGGGCTGCAAGCCAAAAAGCCTTGTAATCAGGCTGCGAACCCACTTGCCCCCGGTGCGTGAAAGCCGCGCCCTGCCCCGCCACACGCTGCACCCGCTTACCCGCCCAGCCCAGGTAATTGCCCATCCACACCACCGGGTGCAGGCGCACGCGCGGCTCGCCCAGCCAGCGGTCAATGCCAAGCGCCACCAGCAACCCAAGAGGCACGATGAGTGCAGACATCTCAAACCCCATGGCTTATGCCTGGTGGCGCTCAAGCGCCTGACCCCACCGGTCTTCAAACAGCAACTCGTCCAGCGGGCAGCGTTGCGCCCAGCGCTCTTGTTGCAGCATGGGCTCGTCGTAAAACGCCGGCACAGGGCCAATGCACAGCAGGGCAATCGGCTCTGCCCCGGCGGGCATGCCAAGTAGCTGCGCCACTGGCGCGGGGTCAAACATCGACACCCAGCCCATGCCCAGCCCCTCGGCGCGCGCCGCCAGCCACAGGTTCTGGATGGCGCAGGCGGCCGAGGCCAGGTCCATCTGCGGCAGGGTGCGGCGGCCAAAAATGTGTTTTTCGCGCCCCTCTGTCAAAGCCACGGCCCACACCTCGGCGGCGTCCAACAGGCCCTCGACCTTGAGGCGCATGAATTCATCTTCACGCTCGCCCAGCACACGGGCGGTCAGCAGGCGTTCTTGCTCCACCAAGGCGTGCAATTCGGTGCGCAGCGCCGGGCTGGCCACGCGCACAAAGCGCCAAGGCTGCATAAAGCCCACGCTGGGGGCGTGGTGCGCGGCCGTCAGCAGGCGGCGCATCACCTCGGGCGCCACCGTGCCGCCCGCAAAGTGCCGCATGTCGCGCCGCTCGAAAATGGCGCGGTACACGGCCATGCACTCAGCGGCCGAGAA
>CAZLRQ010000181.1:1981-5457 GCA_964562035.1 uncultured Rhodoferax sp.
GCGCGCACCGACGAGGCTGGGGCAGGCGTTCTGCTCCGTGTCCCCCGCCCTTCGGGCTCCTCCTTGACCTGCGCAGAACGCCCGCCCCAGCCTCATCGGCGGGTTCTGGTTTAAGTCAGCATTAATCGTTGGAGTGCCCACTGAGCTGGCGAAAGCGGGTTGGCATGGCACTCGGCGGCGCGGCATCAAGGAGGAGCGCCCTGCCCTAGGCAGGCGCGGGGGACAGCCGCAGAGCCGAGTGCCGTGACAGCCCGCGACCACCCAAAAAGTCTGAACACAAGGTTTGCAAAAATTCATCGACCAACCGCCCCCACAGGCAACGCCACCCACTGCCCCGCCAACGGGTGAATCGCGATGCGGTCATCAAACACCGCCTCCAGCGCCCGGTGGGTGGCGGCATCAACACAGTCGCCCTGATGCGTCACCCGGCCCTGCGCCATGATGACCATCTGGTCGGCGTGCAAGGCCATGGAGATTTCGTGCAACACGCTCACCACCGTGGTGCCCTGCGCCACCAGCGCCTGCACCACGGCCAACCAGTCGGCCTGGTGCGGCGGGTCCAGGTTGGCCAGGGGTTCGTCCATCAGCAGCACCTGCGCCTGCACCGCCAGAGCGCGGGCCAGCAACACCCGCTGACGCTCGCCGCCCGAGAGCTGGCCCAGCGTGCGGTAGCGCCAGTCCCACGCCTGCGTGGCCCGCAGTGCCTGCGCCACGGCGGCATGGTCGGCCGCACTGGGCGACGCCAGCCAAGCCTGGTGTGGCAAGCGGCCCAGCAGGGCCACGTCCAGCACGGTCAAATCATCGCCCGCCGACTCGTTTTGCCCCAGCCACGCCAACTGCCGGGCGCGCACACGCCCCGGCAAACTGCCCAGCGGCTGGCCCAACAAACTAACGGTGCCGGCGTGTGGCAACAGACCCGCCAGACATTTAAGAAAGGTCGATTTGCCCGCGCCATTGGGCCCGACGATGCTGGTCCAGCGACCCTGTGGAAGAGACAGGGTGATGTCATGCAATATATCGGAATTTCCGAGCCTGGCCCTTATGATGTCTGCCTTGATAGCTATCAAAGGTGAAGCATTCGTCATAGACCTGCCCCCGAAGATGCCCGCGTGTTGCGGTGCATCAGCCACAGCAAATAGCCACCGCCCAGCACCGCCGTGAGCACGCCCACCGGCAACTCTTGCGGTGCGATCAACCAGCGGGCCAGCGTGTCGGCGGCCATCAGCAAGGCGCCGCCCATCAGGCTGGCCAGCAACATCAGCCGGCCGTGCGTGGTTTTGATGACCGAGCGCACCAGGTGCGGCGCGGCCAGGCCTACAAACGCAATCAAACCGGTTTGCGCCACCGCCGTGCCGGTGGCCAGCGCCAGCACCGCCACCAGCGCCATGCGCAAGGGCGCCAGCGGCAGGCCCAGGCTGTGGGCGGTGGACTCCCCCAGGCTCAAACCGTCCAGCACCCGCCCCAGCAGCCAGGCGGCCACCACGCACACGGCCCACACGCCCGCCATCAGCGCACACGCGGTCCAGCCCACAAACGCGGTCGAGCCCAGCATGAAGGCCTGCATGGCCTGCAAAGATTCAGGTGAAAACAGCAACACCAGGTGCGTCATGGCGCCCAGCACCACGCCCACCACCACCCCGGCCAGCAGCAGGCGCAGCGTGTGCTGCACCCCGCGCGAGAGCGCCAGCGTGAGCAGCACCGCCAGCACGGCGCCCGCAAACGCGGCACCCGTCAGGCCCAGGCGCACCAGCACGCTGCTGGAAAACACGCTCACCGCCACCCCACCGTTCATCATGCTGCCGCCCAACATGCCCGCGCCGCCCCCCAGCGCCGCCAGCACCAGCGCCACGCCCAGCGACGCGCCCGACGCGCTGCCCAGCAAATACGGGTCAGCCAGCGGGTTGCGAAACAAGCCCTGCGCCACCGCACCGGCCAGCCCCAGCAAAGCCCCCGCGGCCCAGGCCCCCAGGGTGCGCGGCAGGCGAATGTCCCCCACAATTTGTTGCGCCATGGCGTACTCGGCTGCATCGCGCTGCGGGTTCAGCAGCGGGCCGATCAGATTCTCAAACCCGGTGCTGCCCACGCACACACCCAAAACCACCAGCGCCAGGCTGATCAGCAGCAAAGGCCACACCACCCAGGCCAGGCGGCGCAGGTTCAAGGCTTCACCCCCGAAGATTTAACCGGCGCCGACCTTGGTGCGGCCGGCGTGGCGCCGGGTGCCTTGTCAGACAAACACTGCGCCATGAGCCGCGCGCCTTCGGCCATGCGCGGGCCGGGGCGCACCAGCACATTGGCCTGCTCGGTAGGAAACACGCACACCCGTTGCTCGCGCACGGCCCGCACGCTGTGCCAGCCGGGGCGCAGCGCCAGGCCGTCGGCACTGCGCTGGCCCACCATGATGAGGTCGGGGTTGGCGCGCACGATGTACTCGGGGTTGAGCTTGGGGAACGGCCCCAGTTTGGCGGGCAGGATGTTTTTCACACCCAAGCGCGTCAGCGTCTCGCCAATGAACGACAGCTCACCGGCACCGTAAGGCCCCTGGTTGACCTCAAAGTACACCCGCGTGGTTTTGACCGAGGCGGGCAACGACTGCGCGGCGGCGGACACACCGGCATCAATGGCACGCCATATTTTTTGCGCGTCTGGTATACCCAGCACTTGCCCCAGCTTGAGCATGACGCGCTGCACGTCGGCATAGGTTTTGGGCTCCAGCGCCACCACCTTCAGGCCCAGCGCACGCAGCCGTTCGCTGGCGCGGGACGAAGTGGCCATCAGCACCACGTCGGGTCTGAGCGCCACGATGGCCTCAATGTTAGGGTCCAGCCCGCCGCCCACTTGCGGCAGGTTGCGCAGGCTGGCCGGAAAGTTCGAATACCGGTCCACCCCCACCAGCCGGGCGCACTGGCCCAACTCGCACACGGTTTCTGTCAGTGAGGGCAACAGGCTGACGATGCGCTGCGGGGTCTTGTCAAAATTAACCACCACGCCCCGGTCGTCGGTGACTTGCAGGGCATGGGCGGCACAAGACACGACCATGGCCAGGGCAAAAACAAGGCTGAATTTTTTCATTCGGCATCCTTCAAGGTCAGCGACAAACCCGCGGCCATCAGCGTGACACGCTGGCAGACTTGCGCCACGTCCTGGTTCAGGCGGCCCAGGGCATCCACAAACGCCCGTACCTCGGCCCCCATCGGAATCACCCCCAGGCCAATCTCGTTGCCCACCAACACCACCGGGCCAGCCGCCTGCGCAATGCTGTCTAAAAGCATAGCTACTGGCGCAGCAGGGACGGGGGCTGGAGGCCTATTTGGCTCTAAATTGTCGTCAAAAGCCTGCGCCATGGGCATGAGCCAGTTGGTGAGCCACAGCGTCAGGCAGTCCACCACCAGCAGCGTGTCAGGGCGGCTGTGTTGCGCAATGGCTTGGGCCAGTTGGCGCGGCTCCTCCACGGTACGCAGGCCCGGCACCCGCGC
>CAZLRQ010000182.1:0-5446 GCA_964562035.1 uncultured Rhodoferax sp.
CCGCGCAGCCAGCCAAACAGCTCGGCGTTTTGTACCGCCGGAATGGCCCGCGTCAGGCTCTGGTACATGTGGTGGTGCGTGTTGATCAGCCCTGGCACGACCAAGTGGTTGCGTGCGTCAATCACGTCGTCGGCGGTTTGCGGTAAGTCTGCTGCGGGCCCCAGGGCCGCAATGCGGTGGTCCCGAATGAACAGCGAGGCGTTTGTCAACTCCCGGGCTTGCGCCGGGTGGGCGTCATCAAAGGTGGCAATGCAGCGGGCGTTTTTGATCAGGAGTGTGGTCATGGCAGGGGGCGCACGGCAAAGGCGGCCAATCAGTCGGTAAATCACGGGGCACAAGCGCCATCTTAATCAGCCTGGGCAGGGAGAAACCAGGGCTGTTGATGACTTATCTGGCCTTCGTGGGTCATTTCGGCGCGCTTGTTTGATTTCGCTCAAGGCCATTGGGCCGCAGGCGCGGCACAGTCTTACCCATGCTACTTGACCCTATTTCCCCCTCTCTTGCCGAACGCCACATCGCCGCGCGTGGCGAGTCCTTGCTGCGACGTGCGCAAGCCGCGCCCTGGGTGAGTTACGTGGAGTCAGGCCGGGTGGCGCTCGGTGTGATGGAGGGCGACACCATGGTGCACCAGTTGGGTGTGGTGGAGGGCCCCTGCTGGCTGGAGGCCACCTCAGCCTTGCTCGATTTGCCGCATGTGGTGGACGCCATGGCGGACACGGAGGTTGTCTTGCGCCGTGTGCCTGCGGCCGAATTTCGCCAGTCGCTGGGGGGCATGCCCGAGCCTGCGCAGGCTGTGCTGCATGACGTTGCCATGGCGCACCGGCGGCAGACCGAGTTTGCAGTAAGCCGGTTGGCCAAAGACGCCGAGGCCCGCTGTGCCGAATGGCTGCTCAGCCATGCGCAAACCGGTGACAAGGGCAGCATGGCAGTGCTGCTGCAGCAGCGTAAACGCAGCATTGCCGCGCAACTGGGCATTGCCCCTGAAACCTTGTCCCGCGTGCTGCGCCACTTGCGTGAGCGCAGCCTGATCAGCGGTTCCGGGCGCGTGCTCAATTTGGTAGACCCCAGCGGCTTGAAATCACTGGCCGGCGTTTAGTCGTCCGGTTGTACTGCCCGGCTTGACGCCGGGCAGTCACCCAGGTCAGTAGGGCTTGAAGTTGCCGTTGCCGCCCCGCACAGGCGCCGGTACGGCCAACACCGCGTTGCTCAGCCTGGGCGCACGGCGCTCGGTCCGGCGGCTCTCGAGTTGGGCCACGATCGGTTTGGGGCTTTCATCGCCCGTCTTGAAGAACGCGACCGACGCTTGCAATTGCTCGGCCTGGCCGGACAGCTCTTCGCTGGTGGCTGCCAGTTCTTCCGAGGCACTGGCGTTTTGCTGCGTGGCCCTGCTCAGTTGACCCATGGCGCCGCCAATTTGCACCACCGACTCACTTTGCTCACTGCTGGCGGCGGCAATCTCCTGCACCAACTCAGAGGTTTTCTGAATGTTGGGGACGATTTCGTCCAGCAACTTGCCGGCCCGCTCGGCGGTGGACACGCTGTTGCCTGCCAGTTCACCAATTTCCTTGGCGGCTTCCTGGCTGCGTTCAGCGAGTTTGCGCACTTCAGCGGCCACCACGGCAAAGCCTTTGCCGTGTTCGCCCGCGCGGGCAGCCTCAATGGCGGCATTCAGTGCCAGCAGGTTGGTCTGGTAGGCAATGTCGTCCACGATGCCAATCTTGGCTGCAATCTGTTTCATGGCCACCACGGTTTGGCGCACCGCCTGACCGCCATCTGAAGCCTCTTTGCTGGACTGGGTGGCCATGCCGTCGGTGACCTTGGCGTTGTCGCTGTTCTGGCTGATGGAGGCGGACATCACGTCAATCGATGCAGTGGTCTGTTCCACGCTGGCGGCCTGTTCGCTGGCCGCCTGGGACAGCGACTGGGCGGTGGCCGAGACCTGGTTGGCGGCGCCCGTCAAGGCGTCGGCCGCGGCGCGGACTTCTCCCAGCACGCGGGTCAGGTTCTCGGCGGTGGCGTTGGCGCTGTCTTTCACTTTGGCAAACAGGCCGCTGTAATCGCGCGACATGCGCTGGGTCAGGTCACCCTCGGCAAAGGCGCTCAGCACCTCGGCTACGTCGCTCAAACCCTGCTCGCTGGTGTTGACCAGCTGGTTCATGCCACCAGACAGAGCGGCAAAAAATCCGGTCTTGCCGTCCATGCTCAGGCGCTGGCTGAAGTCGCCTTGCGCGGCCGCTTGCACCATGGATTCAATTTGCTGTTCAGCGATCAATTGCTCCGTGACATCAGACCACTGTCCCACGGTGCCCATGCGCTCGCCGTTTTGGCCTATGACCGGGGTGGTGCTGAGGTCGTACTGGCGACCACCCAGCGTCAAACGCGACTGCGCGGTGGTGGTCAGGCCACGCAGGCGCGCCAGGGCCGCCGCCGGGTCGGCATAAAACACGCCCACACTGCCACCCAGAATTTTGTCCGGGTCAAATCCGGGAATTTGCTGACGAAAGCCGTCCCGGTACTGGCGCAGCGTGGCTTGCAGCGCGTGGTTGATGTAAATCAGCGTGCCATCGTTGTCGGCAATGCGAACCGGCAGGCTCACGTTGTCCAGCGCTGACTTGACGCGGGCATTGAAGCTGGCGGCCTGTGCTGCCGCTTCCATGGTGTCCCTGGCCGCGTTGGTCACCTCGGAAATACGGCGCTGCTGACCCGGCAGGGGCGCCATGTGCTGGCTGAAGTTGCCTTTGGCAAACTGGTCCAGCAGATCGACCAGATTCAACATGACGCTGAGGTGGGACTTGACCAGGTCGTTGCTGGCCCGGGCGATGTCGCCATAGCTGCCGGGCAACTCGTGGGCGGGCATCACGTGGTCAATCATGCCCAGTGCATGCTGGCTGGCCATGGTGGACTGTGCGTCCTGAAATTGGGTCAACACGGTTTGCATATTGGCCATGGAGCCAATCAGTTGGCCAATTTCGTCCTCGCGGTCGGTCTGGGGCTGCACGCTCAGGTCACCCTTGGCCACGCGCTCGGCCGCCACGCGCACCTCGTTGATCGGGCGAATCACCATGCGGCGAATCAGCAAATACAAGAGGCCCGAGATGACCAGAACAATCGCCAGACCGACCACGGCGTACATATTGCGCAGGCCCTTGATTTGCTGTGTGAACTCATCGGCGTAGGTGCCGCCCGCCACCACCCAGTTCCAGTTTTTGATGTGCGTGTAGGCCACCACTTTGTCGCGTGCCTCGGTTTCACCCAGGTCTTTGTTGATCCACGGGTAGCGAATGGTGCCGTTCTTGGTGTCCAGAATTTCCTTGATGAAGGCCCGCCCGCTCGCGTCGGTGGACGCCAGAATGTTTTTGCCCTCTGACGCTGGGTGCACCAGCAAGGTGCCGTAGCTGTCACCTGCGCGGGCGTCCAGCACGTAAAAATAACCCGACTGGCCAATCTTGAGGCCGCGAATGGTGTCTTTCAGGGCCACCAGGTAGTCCGAAAAATCGAGCCCGATGAAGCTCAAGCCAATGACCTGTCCCTGTGCGTTCTTGATGGGGTCGTACTGCGTCATGTACTGGCGGCCAAACAGGGTGGCCAGCCCGGTGTAGCTATTGCCGGCGCGCGCCGCCTGGTAGCCCGGGTGCGCCCGGTCCAGCAGCGTGCCCACGGCGCGCTCGCCCTTGTCATTTTTGAGCGAGGTGGTGATGCGCACAAAATCGTCCCCCGTTTTGGCGAACACCGTGGCCACAGCGCCGGTCATGGCCGTAAAGCGGTCCACCGGGGTGAAGTCAAGGTTCAGGGCTTTCTTGTCCAGCTTCAACGTCGGCGTGGCGCGATCCTTGATGTCGATGGACGCCGCCGGGTCCAGTTCAAAAGCACCCTGCAGGCTGGTCTGAAAGGCTTTGGCCAGCGTACCGGTGCGGGTGCGCAGGTCTTTGTCCGACCCGTCGATCAGGTCTGTCAGCAGCTTGGTCTTTTCACGGAGTTCGGCGGAGACCTGGCTCTCTATCGCTTGTGACACCGAGTAGCCGATGCCCAGCACGCAAATGGTGAGCACCATGGCGACCAGTGCAAAGTTACTCAAGGCGAGCTTGGTGCCCAAGCCCATGCGTTGCCAGCCGGAGGAGGATTTGATCATGTGTGACCTGACTAAAAGATGAGTGCCTATAAGTATCCGGGCCCGACTGGCTCAGAGGTCACCGGGCGGACAGCTCGGCCCCCGCACGGCGGTGCGAAATTATAGGAATCGAAAATTGGCCCAGCCTGACGCGGCCAGCGTCAGGCTGGGCCGCATTGACCGGCTTCAGAATGCCATGTCTGGCGCTGCGGGCTCAGCCCAGCGCTTTCAAAACATGCTCCGCTGTGGCTGGCGCCTGCAGGTGCACGGCTTGGCCATCGCCTCTGGCGTGGGCAATGGCGTCGCGCAGGGCTTCGTACACGCTGATGGCCAGCATGAAGGGCGGCTCGCCCACGGCCTTGCTGCCAAACACGTTGTCTTCCCGGTTGGGCTCGGGCCACAGGTCGACCTTGAAGTGGTCGGGCACATCGCCGGCCGTGGGAATCTTGTAGGTGCTGGGCGCATGGGTGGCCAGAAAGCCTTTGTCGTTCCACACCAGTTGCTCGGTGGTGAGCCAGCCCATGCCCTGCACAAAGCCGCCTTCAATCTGGCCAATGTCAATGGCCGGGTTGATGGAGCGGCCCACGTCGTGCAGGATGTCCACCTTGAGCACCCGGCTCTCGCCTGTGAGGGTGTCAATGGCCACCTCCGTGCAGGCGGCGCCGTAGGCAAAGTAATAAAACGGCCGCCCGGTGAGGGTGGTCTTGTCGTAGTGGATTTTGGGGGTGCGGTAAAAACCGTCGCTCCACAACTGAATGCGGTTGGCGTAGGCCGCTTTCACCACGTCATCAAACGCGCGGGTGGCGCTGGGTGAGAACACCTGGCCACCTTCAAACCGCACCGCGCCCGCGCCGCAACCGTCCAGCCCGGCCACAAAGGCGCTGAGGTTGTCGCGCACATGGCGGGCGGCAAACTGGGCAGCGCGGCCGTTCAGGTCGGTGCCGGCCGAAGCGGCGGTGGCCGAGGCATTGGGGATTTTGCTGGTGTCGCTGGCAGTGGCCAGCACGCGGTGCAGGGGCACGCCCAGCTCGTCGGCCACGATTTGCGCTACTTTGGTGTTCAGGCCCTGGCCCATTTCGGTGCCGCCGTGGTTGACCTGCACACTGCCGTCCAGGTACACATGCACCAGCGCGCCGGCCTGGTTGAACAGTGTGGCGGTGAAGGAAATACCGAACTTGACCGGCGTGATGGCCAGCCCGCGCTGGATGACCGGGTGGCTGGCGTTCCAAGCCAAAATGGCCTCCCGCCTTTGTCTGTATTGGGCTGTTAGCTCCAATTTTGAGAGCAAAGGCTGGAGGATGTTGTCTTCCACCTTCATCTGGTAGTGGGTGGTGTCGC
>CAZLRQ010000183.1:0-5396 GCA_964562035.1 uncultured Rhodoferax sp.
AGGTCGGGCTTGAGCATTTCCAGTTGCATGCGCAAGCCGCGGGTTTCGCGACGCAGTAAAAATTCAGGGTCGGCGAAGGCCAGGCGGTACGCATCCGCCTCCAAGGGGTTACCCAGGTCGGAGTGGCTTTGCAGTTCAGCCCAGGCGTCTGCCAGGCGGCGTTCGGTGATTTGTTGTGGAGACACGTCAGTATTTTTCATGCACCAGATTGTGGGTCAAAAAAACACAGTTTCAGACTTGCCGTGACTGCTCAGGGCTTGATCAACTGCCGAGAACGCTGCAGGGTGCGCCAGCCCCACCACAGCCGTGTGCCCCAAACCAGGGCACGTTTGGGCCGCAGCAAGGTGACCAGCAGCAACGCACCGACGGGCCACTCTGGGTGGCTAACCAGCCATTGGGTGGCCCACCAAGCCCGATCTACCACGGCCAGTGGCTTTTGCAACGGTGCCGCATGCACGCCCATGGCGTGGCGCAGGTTGGCGCTGCGCATGAGCAAACGTTGCTGGTGCAGGGCCAGTTCTGTGCGGTTCATGGGGGGGGAGGTCCGTTCAAGCCGGCATGGTCTTTGGCCAATTCCTGCACACTGACCTCGAACATGCTTTTGGGGTTGCGCAAGCGGTGGCGGGCTTCCCGCAGGGTGAGCGCGCCGCCCCCCAGAAACAGCATCGCCATCACGCCAACGGCGGCCAGACGGTAGCCTTCTGCAAACATCAGCACGATAAAGCCGCACAGGAACACCAGCCCCATGCCGATCAGCAGCAGGGCGACGCCGCCAAACAACAGCCCGTCAAAGAGCCGGCGCTTCTCGAATTCAACTTCGGTCCCCAGCAACTCCAGGCGCACATGCACCATTTCGATGGCGGTGGCCATGAGCCGCTGGATGGAGGTGAAAAGGCCTGCTCCCCGGGCTGGATCACTCATGTGAATCGCGGGCCTTAGCGGCGGCTGACCAGCATGCCCACCACTAGGCCAATGCCAGCGGCAATACCGATGGATTTCCAGGGGTTCTCATGCACGAACTCGTCAGCCGCGTGACCCGCTGCTTTGGCCTTGGCCACGGCGGCAGCCTGCAGGTGCGCCAGTTCTTCTTTGGCCTGGGTCATGCGCATCTGGACACGGCCGCGCAAATCAGCAGCGTTCTCACCCGCTTCATCGGCCGTCATGCGCAGCAACTCTTCAGCGTCTGAAATAACGACGCGCAAGTCACTCATTAATTTGTCTTTTTGGGTTGCGGACATGTCATTCATAAGAATCCTCCAATGGGTTAGTAACCCCTCGATAGTAAGGCCGGTATGTTCAGGCCACAAATGACAAATATCAAGAGGGCACAGGCACCGTCCGGACATTCGCTGCACAGCACCGCATTGGCCGTCATTGATTTTCCTCAAGACACCACAGGACGGGCTGCTCTAGGATGATTTTTTATGGTTTCTGTTTTTAATTTCTTGGCATGGAGCGTTGTTTCTCTGGATGTGATGGCTTGCCGCTATGCGCCAGCCGCTGTCGTGGCTTCCAGGCAAAAGGAGCGGTTGACCAAGCTATTGGCGGTGGCGCAACAAGGGTCACGGTTTTACCGTGACCATTTGAGAGGAGTATTACCGGGCATTACGCCCTTGCAGGCCGTTCCGGTGGTCACCAAACATCTGTTGATGGCGAACTTTGATGACTGGGTGACCGACCCCCGGCTCAAGCTGACTGAAATCAGCACTTTTATGAGCGACCCTGCCCGCATTGCCGAGCCTTACTTGGGCAAGTACCTGCTGTGGGAAAGCTCGGGCACCAGCAACCAGCCGGGCGTGTTTGTGCAAGATGCCCAGGCGCTGGCGGTGTACGACGCGCTGGAAGCCTTGCGTCCCGGCACTGCGCCGCTCACCAGCGGGTTGACACCTTGGACGCGCAGGCCGCGCTTGGCGTTTGTGGGTGCGATTGGCGGGCACTTTGCCAGCGTGGTGTCTGTGCAGCGCCTGCGCCAGCTCAACCCTTGGCTTGCCCGTGATTTGCAATGTTTCTCCATTCTTCAATCAGCCCGTGCGCTGGTGGACGAGCTCAACGCGTTTGCGCCCGACGTGATTGCCACCTACCCCACGGCCGCCACGCTGCTGGCGCAGGAGGCGAGCCGGGCAGCCTGCACAACGTTCTTGACGCAGTTTGGACCGGGGGCGAAACGCTGAGTGTGGCGGTGCGCCACCGGGTGTCACAGGCGTTGGGCTGCCCAGTACGCAACAGCTATGGCGCGTCCGAGTTCATGTCGATGGCCTGGGAATGTCGCTGTGGGAACCTGCATGTCAACGCCGACTGGGTGATTCTGGAACCAGTTGATGACAAGGGGCAACCCACGCCGCCGGGGCAGCCCTCGCACACTACCTTACTCACCAACCTGGCCAACCATGTGCAGCCGCTGATTCGTTATGACTTGGGGGACCAGCTTATTTGGCACCCCGAGCCGTGCGCCTGTGGCTCGGCGTTGCCGGTGATTGAGGTCCAGGGGCGGCTGGATGATGCCCTGCTGATGGCCGGCCCGCAGGGGCAAATGGTGACCTTGCTGCCGCTGGCGCTAACCACCGTGCTGGAGGAAGAGGCGGGCGTGTTTGATTTTCAGCTGCGCCAGCGTAACGCCAACACGCTGGTGCTGCGGCTGGATTTGCCTGAGGCGCAGGCCCATGCTGCCGCAGCACGTTGCCGCCAGGCTTTATCCCGATTTGCCCAGCAGCAGGGGGCCAGCCCGATTCACATCGTGACCGAGTTTGGGGCAGCCATTCCCCGTGGGCGCAGCGGTAAGGCGCTGCGTGTGCTGGCCGCGCGCGGGGCTGAAGACGCGGGTGCCTTTGACCTGCCAGTCGTCTGAAGGGTCTCAGTTCACGCTTTTATTGCTTCTTTGGTTTGCCTGAACACTTGTGCCAGCGCCAGGGCAATCTCGGGGGCCATGCTGACCGCATTGGTGGCGTGGGGAATGCAATCGGTGCTCCAAATTTCACCGACGCCAGCGTCCTTGAGCAGTTGCATCGCATCACCCGAAAACAAGGCATGCGTCACCGCCACGTCGACGGACGCGGCGCCAGCCGCCAGCAACAAGCGGGCCGCGACCGCCACGGTATGGCCGGTGCTGGCCATGTCGTCGAGCAAAACCACTTGGCGCCCGGCCACGGCCTGGTCTGGCAGGGCCACCCGGACGTCTCGGTCACCATGGCGCACTTTGTGGCACACGGCATGCTCCAAGCCGTGGCGGGCTGCCGCTATGGCCACCCACTGGCCCGATTCCTCGTCAGGCCCCACCAACAAGGGGTTTGCATAACGTGAGGCGATCAGGTCTGAGAGTCCGGGCGCGCCGCTGAGCACGATGGCGTGCGGCACAGGCACTGCCTCTTCCAGCGTTGCAACCCGGTGCAAGTGCGGGTCGACGGTGATGAGCGCATCAAACAGGCTGGCCAGAAAGCGTCCCACAATGCGCTGGCTGATGGCTTCGCCTGGGTGGAAAGCGATGTCCTGGCGCATGTAGGCCAAGTACGGCGCCACCAGCGTCAGGTGCCGGGCACCCAGGGTGCGGGCGGTTTGTGCGGCCAGCAGTAACTCGACCAACTTGTCGTTGGGCTGGTGCAGCGTGCGCAAAATGACGACCTGCGCAGGCAAAACGTCGGGCAGGCGCAACTTGGTTTCGCCGTCCGGAAAGCGGTGCCGTTCTATCGTGGCCAGCGGCAGCTCGGCCGCAGCAGCAAGGCGTTGCGCGCTGGCCAGTTCATCTTCAAAACACAACAACAGGGGTGAGGACATCAGTCTGGCTTCCATTAAAACTCCACGAACACATGGGGCACCTGGTCGGCCGGGCCCACCAGGTAGCCATTGGCTTTGTCACTGGCCTGGCGGGCAAACAGCAGGTCGCTCTGAAACCCGGCGTGCACCCGGTACAGCACGTCGCCCGCCTTGACCGCGTCGCCCAGCTTGCGAAACAGGTCAACCCCGGCGCTGATGACCTTGGGTGCCCCCGCCAGGCGGGCGATGCGCGCGATTTGCAGATTGTCGATGCCGGTCACCACGCCTGACTGGTTGGCGCAGACCTCAAAAGTCAGGGGACCCAGTTGCGGGGCGTTGTGGTCAAACATTTTTTGACCCTGCGCTGCCATGATGGCGCGCATCTTGGCCAGCGCCCGCCCGGAGTCCAGAATGTCCCGGGCGATGGCAAAGCCGTCGCCACCGCGCACATCGGGGTGGCACTCAATCAGCCGACCGGCCAAGCGCAAAGACTTCTGGCGCAGGTCGTTGGGTGCGCGTGGGTCGTTCTCCAGCACGCGCATCACGTCGCGCGCCTCCAGCACCGGGCCAATGCCGTTGCCAATGGGCTGGCGGCCGTCGGTGATGACGACATCGAGCGACAGGTGAATGCGGTCCGCCACGTACTCAAACAGCCGGCGCAGGCGCTGGGCCTCGGGCATGGAGCGCACCTTGGCGGTGGGGCCAATCGGAATGTCCAGCACCAGGTGGGTGGAGCCCGCGGCAATTTTCTTGGACAGGATGGAGGCCACCATTTGCCCGGCCGAGTCAATGGCCAGCGGCCGTTCCACGGAAATCAACACGTCATCGGCCGGTGACAACTGGGCCGTGCCGCCCCAGGCCAGGCAGCCCCGGTGGTCGCGCACGATGTCAGCCAGGTGGTCCAGCGGCAACTCCACGTTGGCCAGCACTTCCATGGTGTCGGCGGTACCGGCGGGCGATGTGATGGCGCGCGACGAGGTCTTGGGGCAGAGCAGCCCATACGCTGCCACGATGGGCACCACCAGCATGGAGGTGCGGTTACCCGGTATGCCGCCAATGCAATGCTTGTCTACCACCAGCCGCTCATGCCAGTCCAGCCGACGGCCGCTCTCCACCATGGCCTCGGTCAAAAAGTAGACCTCTTCACGGTCCAACTCATTGCGCTGCGTGGCAACTACAAAGGCGGTTAACTCGATTTTGGAATAACGCAAGTCGGCAATGTCGCGAATGATGCCTTTGAAGTCGTCACGCCCCAAGCGTTCTCCGGCAATTTTGCGGTGCAGGGCGCCAATGGAGTCCGGTGGCTCGGCCTGCGACACCGCCGCGGTGTGGCCGTCCTGGATGGCCAGTTGCAAAAAAGCGTCTTCTGACAAACCCAGTTCGTGGCAAGACACGATGCGTTCGTCGTCGACCACATTGAGCGTGGCCAGAATGCGCCGGCCGTTGGCCCGCACCTCGATTTTTGACAGGGCCTGAAAGCCTTCGGCCCGGTAGACGGCGCAATCGCGGTGCAGATAAGCGACGTTTTCACGGTAGGTGTCGATGGCGACGCGGCGCAAGGCCAGGTGCGTTCCGGGCGCCGTGGTGTCGGCTGGCGGGTTGGCGGTGTCGTTGTTCATGGGCACGAGCCTACACTGGTTTTTCAGGGC
>CAZLRQ010000184.1:0-5300 GCA_964562035.1 uncultured Rhodoferax sp.
TGCATGTCCTGGTCGGTGTCGGCGTAGCGCTGGGCAATGGCGGCAAACTCGTCCTGAATCTCGATGAAGGCGTCCACCATGTCGGGGTCGAAATGGCTGGCCCGGCCCTGAAAGATGATGCCCACCGCCTGCTCGTGCGGCACGCCCTCTTTGTAAACCTTGTTGCTGATCAGCGCGTCGTACACATCGGCAATGGCCATCAGGCGGGCTGACACCGGAATGCGCTCTTCCCCCAAACCCTGCGGGTAACCGCTGCCGTCCCACTTTTCCTGGTGCGAGTAGGCCAACTCTTTCACGAGTTGCAGCCACGGGGCCGTGCAGCCCAGCGCTTTCTCCGCGTTCTCAATCGCGTCACGCGCCAGCGTGGTATGGGTTTTCATGATGTCGTACTCGGCGGGCGTCAAGCGGCTGGGCTTGAGCAAAATACGGTCAGGAATGCCGATGGTGCCCATGTCATACAAAGGCACCGCCTGGTACAACTGGCGCAGGTAAGCGTCGGTCAGCACCGCACTGAAGCGGGGGTGCGCCTGCAAATGCTGCGCCAGCGTCTGCACGTAGTGCTGCACCCGCAGGATGTGGTTGCCCGTGTCGGAGTCACGGGTTTCAGCCAGAGAGGTCAGGGCAAACACAGCCACGGCCAGCGCGTCAGAGCCGTCTTGGGAGTGGGAAGGACGTTCAGGAGAGTTCACGGGGTGGCTCCAATCGACAAAGCAAGACAAACATTCATTTCCGCCCCCAGTTTAGGTGAGCTCACGCGTTTGAAACGGCATCTGGTAAGCCCAGACCGGCCGGCCGTCGGGCGCTTGCAAAACGGCTTGTGGCTGCAACGCGGTGGCCTCGAATTCCAGGCTCACCAGCCAAGCCCCTGGCTTGAGCTGGGCTTGCGCCTTGGCCACCGCACGCGGCATGCTCTCGGGCCGCTGGAACAGGTACACCAGGTCGTAAGCCTGCCAGTCGGCACGCCAAATGTCGCCCCGGCGCACGCGCGCCCACGGGCAGCGCAGCGCACACAAAGCCGTCAAGGGCCAGGAAAATTCCAGACCGTGCAGTTGCGCCTGCGGGTAGGCCTCGCGCAGGGCCTTGAGGCCGTCACCCAGACCGCAGCCGGCGTCCAGCACCAAGGCGCCTTCGGGCAGCGGGGCCTGTGCAGCCAGGTCGCGCAGCGCATGCGCTGGCGTGGGGAACAGCGGCGCGTCACGCCAGGCATTCAGGGGGTAAATCAGCAGCAGCAAGGCCAGGGGCAATAGCCAGGCCCAGGCCGGCAAGGTGGCCGCGCCCGTGAGTGCCAAAGACAAAGGGAAGCCCAGGCCCACCATGGCGCGGCGCCACCAGGTGTCGCCCCACAAACTCAAGCCCACGCCCGCCGCACAGGCCCAGCCCAGTGCGGCCATGCCTGACAAGCCTAACCGCGGCAAGCCCCAAAAAGCCAGCCAGGCCAGACCCCAGGCCAGCAAGGCAGGCAAAGGCCAGCGCAGTCGGGCAAGCATCGGCAAGGGCGCTTTAGCGGGAGGCCGCGCGGGTGAGTTTGTCGATCAGGCCATTGAGTTCGTCGAGTGACCCGAACTGGATGCTGATCTCGCCCATTTCCTCCAGGCGCCCTGCCCGCTTGACGCGCTTTTTGACATGCACCTCCACCTGGGCCATGAGCAGGTCAGACAGTTCTTCTTCCACGCGTTTGGTGTCGCCGGACTTTTCTTTTCGGGGCTTGACGGCGGTCAGCGAGAACTCGGCACTGAGTTTTTTGACCAGTCCTTCGGCCTCGCGCACCGACATTTTTTTGGCGGCAATCTGGCTGGCCGCGGTGATCTGGCTGGCCCGGTCCAGCGCCAGTAGCGCGCGGGCGTGGCCCATGTCCAGGTCGCCCGCCATCAGCATGGTTTGCACGGGGTCGGCCAGGTTCAGCAGGCGCAGCAGGTTGCTGGCGGCGCTGCGCGAGCGCCCCACAGCCTGCGCCGCCAGCTCATGCGTCAGGCCAAACTCTTTCACCAGACGTTGCAGGCCCTGGGCTTCTTCCAGCGGATTCAGGTCTTCGCGCTGAATGTTCTCGATGAGCGCCATGGCCGCAGCGGCTTCGTCAGGCACATCGCGCACCAGCACGGGCACGCTGTCCAGCCCGGCCAGGCGGGCGGCCCGAAAGCGCCGCTCGCCGGCAATGATTTCGTACAGGCCCTGGTTGGCGCCCTGCGTGAGCTGGCGCACCAAAATCGGCTGCATGATGCCCTGCACCTTGATGGACTCGGCCAACTCGTACAAAGCGCCCTCGTCCATGCGCGTGCGCGGCTGGTACTGGCCGGCCACCATCTGCGCCAGCAGCAGCGTGTTGGGCAGCGTGGGCGTGGCCGGGTTGAGGGGCGTGCCGTCCACCGACGAGTCCTCGTTCACCTTGGGTCCGAGCAGCGCCTCTAAGCCGCGCCCCAAGCCTTTGGGCTTTTTAGTCACCATGTCAATCGTCCTTCACAAGGTTTTGGTTTCAGTCAGCGCGGTCAACAGCGCATGCCCGACCGGCCACAAGCCCAGGCCCGACTCGGTATTGAGGTGGCCTTGGTGGCCCGCGTCGATGTACTCGGCGCCCCAGGCCTGGGCGAAGGCCCTGGCCCGAGCCTCGGTGCAATACGGGTCGTTGCCGCTGCCCACCAGCACGCTTTTGAAAGGCAGGCGCGGCAAGGGAATGGGCGACCAACTGGTCAACACAGGCCTCAATTCTTCGCGCTCGGCATCGCCCGGCGCCACCAGCAGCGCGGCTTTCACACGGTGGGTGTTGCGCGAGTGCGAAGCCCAGGCGGCCACCAGCAGGCAACCCAGGGAGTGCGCCACCAGCACCACCGGTTCGGGCTGGTCCAGCACCACCTCTTCCAGCCGGGCAATCCAGTCACCGCGCAGCGGGCGCAGCCAGTCGTGCTGCTCTACCCGCGTGTAACCATAGGCGGCCTCCCACTGGCTTTGCCAGTGCTCGGGACCCGAGTTTTGCCAACCTGGCAGGAGGAGAACATTGCTTGTATTCATTGCTATGATTTATAGAGCTACTTGCGCTTGTGGGACATGGGCTGGAGGGCCATTTTTCATATAAACCTTTGCGGATCACATCTTCTCAATGCGCTGCACCATTTCTTGCGCAAAGGTCACGAACGCTTGTGCGCCTTTGCTGGCGGGGTCAAACACCACGCCGGGCACACCGTAGCTGGGCGCCTCGGCCAAGCGCACGTTGCGCGGAATCACGGTGTCGAACACCTTGCCGCCAAAGTGCGTTTTGAGCTGCTCGCTGACCTGTTGCTGCAAGGTAATGCGCGGGTCAAACATGACACGCAAGAGGCCAATGATGGCGAGGTCTTTGTTCAGGTTGGCGTGCACCTGCTTGATGGTGTTGACCAGATCAGTCAGCCCTTCAAGAGCAAAGTACTCGCACTGCATGGGCACGATCACGCCGTTGGCGCAACACAGACCATTGAGGGTCAGCATCGACAAGCTGGGTGGGCAGTCGATGAGCACAAAGTCATAGTCCTGGTCGACCTCGGCCAGCGCTGTTTTCAGGCGTTTTTCGCGCCGCTCCAGGTCCACCATTTCAACTTCAGCTCCGGCCAGTTCGCGGTTGGCCCCCAGGATGTCATAACTGCAGCCGGCGGCCACCAGCTTCTCGCTTTGCACGCGTGCTTCAGCCACGGAGGCAGACTCCAGCAGCACGTCGTAGACCGTGAGTTCCAGCTTGCGTTTGTCCACCCCCGAGCCCATGGTGGCGTTGCCCTGCGGGTCGAGGTCGATCATCAGCACGCGCTGCCCGACCTTGGCCAAACCGGCGGCCAGATTGACTGTGGTGGTGGTCTTGCCGACGCCACCCTTTTGGTTGGCAACACAGAAAATTTTGGCCATGGCTTACTTACTTGAGAAAAATGAAAACAAAACGCAGAGGGTGTTTCACGTGAAACACCGGGGGAGTGTAGTTTGCGCGCTGGCGCGAGCCTCAACGCGACAGCGCCAACTTGACGCCGAAGCCAATCAGAAACAAGCCCGCGAGCTTTTCCAGCGTCTGAGTGACCCTGGGGTTGGCACGCAAACGCTCGGCCAGAAAGTGCGTGAGCAGTACCACGGTCAGGCCATAGGCAAAGGTCAGCACTGCAATGGTCACGGCCATGAAGGCAAAGGTGACCACACCTTGGTGGCGGGCAGGGTCCACAAACAAAGGGAAAAACGCCATATAAAACACGATGGCTTTGGGGTTGAGCAGCGTGATCATGAGGGCTTGGCGCAGGTAGTGCCGGGGCTTGATGTTCAAAATGGGCGCCGCGCCGGGTTTGGCCAAAAGCATTTTTCCGCCGAGCCAAGCCAGGTAAGCAGCGCCCAGCCACTGAACCGCGTTAAAGGCCTGTGGGTAGGTGGCCAGCAAAGCAGCCACCCCGGCCACGGCCATCCACATCAAGACCTGGTCACCCAAGATGACGCCCAGCGTAGCGGCTAGGCCACCACGAATGTGGCCCTTGCTGGTGGAGGTGATCAGGGCCAGGTTGCCTGGGCCGGGAATGAGCAGGAAAACAATGATGGCAACGACAAAGGCGCTGTAGTCGGCAATGCCAAACATAGGGGCTTCTTTCTGGGAATTTGAGGCGTGAGTTTACGTTAGCTATTTTTCTTGTTTTTCTGCTGGGTGGCTTGTTGTCGTGAAGTTGCTGGCGTGATGGGTTTGGTGAGGCGGACGGCGGGGCTTGGGTTCTCCGGCCCCCGCGCGAGCGTCTGGTGTTTCTGGCTGTTATCTTTGCATTAACGCCAGATTGGCATTTTGGATTTTGTGGCAATCGCGAATGGGGCCTGCGCCCCCAAGCCCCACCATCCACCTTGAGTTGCGTGGTGGGACGCGATACCAATGAACCGGTAAACCTGCGATTTGGGAAATTGCTGCTGATCACCTACCGTCTTGGGCCGGCTGTCATTGTGGATCGAGTCCAGCATGACGACCCTGTTCTTTCACGTTAACAAAGCAGACTAAAAAATCAAACCCGTCGCATCCAGACAATGCACCGCTCCGCATCCAAGCCTGGCACCTTCAAAGGTTCCACGTGAAACACATTCACTGAAGCCGGCAAGGCCGCCATTTCATCGCCCGGGTGTTTGCCCTTCATGCCCAGCCACACGCCCTGCTCTGCCAGCGCGCCCACCGACCAGGTGGTGAAATCCACCAGCGAAGCAAAGGCACGTGAACTGACGATGCTGTATTGGTCCGTCAGGTTCTCCACCCGGGCGTGCAACCCGCGCAAGTTGGGCAAGCGCAAACTCACGGCGACCTGCTGAATGAACGCGGCCTTCTTGGCCAC
>CAZLRQ010000185.1:0-5279 GCA_964562035.1 uncultured Rhodoferax sp.
AGAACAGGTAAATGTCCCACTTGAAGGCGGTGTCGGCCGGGTTGGCCTGGGCCACACGCACGATGTGGCCGTGCACATTGCCTTTGCTTTCCTTGCTGCCCTTCATGTCGGTGTAGTAGCGCGGGTTGGCGCTGTCCACCGAGACTTCGCCGTCCACCGTGCGGTTGCTGTTGTTGGTCAGCGTCATGTAGAACTCACCGGTGCGGGGGTTGACCCCACCCCACTCGGGGCGGTCCATTTTGGTGGCGTTGGCGGCGTCGGCCGCGAGGCGCGTGAAGATGGCGATGTCGGCGTTGGACTTGAACTCAAAGTCGGGTGTGGCGGCAATGATCGGGTTGTTCATGGACAACTCGATCCACTCGCCCGTGCCGTTGTCCTTGAACTTGGCGGCAAACAGCGTGCCCTGGTCCAGGTACTTGTCGCCGGCGGCCATGCGGTTGGCGGGGCTGGCATCGGCGGCGTCCCACTTGGCCGCAGACACAAACTTGTACATGTACTCGCCGCGCGCATCGTCACCCATGTAGGCCACGATAGGCTGGCCCACCACGGGGGCGGCAAAGCTCACGCTCTCGTGCGCAAAGCGGCCCAGGCCGGTGCGCTTGCGCACGGGCAGGCGGGAGTCATAGGCGTCCATTTCCACCACATAGCCAAAGGTGTTCATCTCGTTGCGGTAGTCGGCTTTGGCGTTGGCGGCCAGGGCGCCGTTGTTCCAGCGCACAAACTTGTCGTCGCTGCCTGCGCTCTCCCAGCCATGGCGGCTGGCGGCCCCAGCCTTGCGGCCATAGCGGTCCAGGGCCACCACGGATTTGTCTTTCTTCCCACGGCGCTCGTCGTCTTTGGCGTCGCGGTGAAAGTAGCCAAACCAGTTTTCTTCGCCTGAGACAAAGGTGCCCCACGGGGTTTTGCCCGTACCGCAGTTGTTCAGCGTGCCACGGGCCTGGGTCGCATCCCCGCTAAAGGCGGTGACCAAGTGCTCACTGCCGCGCGCCGGGCCGCTGATGACCACCGGGGTCATGGAGGTGACACGGCGGTTGAAAGGCGAGCCGGCGTTATAGGCCCAGGTGTTGCCCTGCGCGGCTACTTCGACCACGGACAGACCGTGAATGGCCAATTCCTTGTCAACCTCAGCCGCTGGGCGGGGCAGGGTGGACTTGCCACCGTTGGCGTGGATGAAGAAGGAAGAGAGTTTTTCGTCGGTGGTGGCTTCGTGGTTCATGGCCAGCAGGGCGCGGTTCACGCTGTTGGCCGAGGGCTTGCCGTTGGCGTCCAGGCCAAACCACTCCATGCCGTCGTGGTGGTCACCGGCGCGGCGGTCAAAGTCGGTGTCGGTGCCGTCGTTCTTGAAGGCGGCCGTGCTGGCGGTGAGTGGGTCACCCAGGGCGTACAGCACCTGGAATTTGTAGCCGGCGGGCACGCTCACCTGGTCGGCCAGGCTTTTGGCCACGGCGGTGAAGCCCAGTTTGTTCACGGGATTGGCCAGGGCGGCGGTGCTTGCACCAGCGCCGGTGGCCGTTGTAGCGCAACCCGTGAGCGCGGTGCCACCCAGCACGGTGGTGGCGGCCATGCCCGCACTGCCGAGCATCATCTTGCGGCGGCTCAGACGGGCGCTCAAGACGGTGTCGAAATGCGGGTTGGCCGTGGTGTTGGAGTCTTCGTTGTTGAAGAGGTCGGAAGCGCGTGGCGTGTCTTGTGTCATGGTGAGCGTCTTGCTTGAGTTGATGAAAACTATGCAAGCATGGCGCGTCACTGTGACAAGCCTGTGACGGCGGTGTTACGGCGCGGTGGGTTCCGTCAACTCAAAACTGTCGCGGAAGGTGAAGTACAGCGACGTGAAAAACATCGACACCATCAACATCAGGGCCGGAAACAGCAGGTTGCCCGCCAGCTCGGCACTGCCCACCAGCGCCGCCACGGTGGTGACCACCAGCACCACGCCAATCAGCACGGCCATCCAGGTCAGGGCAAACAAGGTCATGGCCCAAAAGTTGCGCAGGCAGGCCACGATGCTGAAAAACAGGCTTTTGGCCGGTGAAATACCGTGCCAGTGCACCAGTGCCGGCGCGTGCCAGAACAGCAAGGAAAGCGGCAAGTGCAGGCCAATGAACACCCACATGGCGCTTTGCAGATTCGACTCTTGCATCATTTCCCGCGTGGGCATGCCGCCGCCCAGGTAAACGCGGGCAAAGTCCCCGCCATCGACCAGCCAGGACGCCCCCAGCGCGATCAAAAACCCCACGGCATACAGCGCGCCCAGGGTGAGCATGGCGCGCCCTTGTTGCTTGCCTGCCCGAAACGCGGCCAGCAGCACGGTGGGCATGGGGAACTTGCCCTGCGTGGCTTCGCGCGTGGCCACCATCAGGCCCAGTGTGGCGCCGGGCAGCAGTGTCATGGCCAGCGCGAACCCGATCATGGGCAGCATGCTGACAATCGTCATGACCGCCATGAACATGAAAAACAAGCCGGCCAGCGCCAAGGGTTGCTTGAAGAACGTCTGAATGCCCAGTTTCACCCACAGGGCGCCGGTACGGGCCGGCACAAGGTTCAATTTCATGCGGTGCACACCAAATCGGTAAAGACGGCCGGGTGCCTGACGCGCTGGGTCAGCACACGTTCAAAATGCCCGGGGTCATGGGCTTTGAGCATGCTGGCTTCGCGCGGCAAATAGAAGTCCCACAGGCGCGAGATCCAGAAGCGCAAGGCGCCCGCGCGCAGCATGGCCGGCAGCAAGGTGTGCTCCTCAAGGCTCAAGGGGCGCACAGCGCAGTAGGCGCGCATGAAACTGGCTGCTCGTTCGGGGTGGTGCTGGCCGGTGGGCAGGTCAATGCACCAGTCGTTCAGGGTCACGGCCATGTCAAACAGCCAGGTGTCCACGCCCGCAAAATAAAAGTCAAAAAAACCGCTGAGGCTGGGCTCACCGCCCAGGTCTTCAAACATCACGTTGTCCCGAAACAAGTCGGCATGAATCGGGCCGCGCGGCAGGGCGGCGTAGGCTGACGAGGCCGCCACATGGTTTTGGTAAGCCAGTTCGCTGCGGATCAGCGCCGCCTGGGTGGGGTTCAGGTGCGGCAGCACCACGGGCACGGTCTCGTTCCACCAGGTCAGGCCCCGCAGGTTGGGCTGGCTCAGGGGAAAGTCGCGTCCGGCCAAGTGCATTTTGGCCAGGGTGGCGCCTACGGCAGCACAGTGCGCCGGGGTGGGTGCAAGTTCGCTTTGGCCGCGCAGCTTGTTCACCACGGCAGCGGGCTTGCCCTTGAGCTCAAACACCAGTTCGCCCTTGGCGTTGGCGCTCGGGTCGGGCACCGGAATGCCGCGCTGCGCCAGGTGTTTCATCAGGCGCAGGTAAAAAGGCAGTTGCTCAAACGTCAGGCGTTCAAACAGGGTGAGCACGTACTCATGATTTTGGCCATCGTGCTCAGTGGTCGCAAAGTAGTTGGTGTTTTCGATGCCGCCCGAGCAGCCTTTGAGTGCGGTGAGGTCGCCCAGTTTGAGTTGTCGCAGCAGGGCCGTGGCCTCTTTCTCAGAGACTTCTGTGTAAACCGCCATGGCTCAAAACCCCAGGATTTTCCAGCTGCGTTCGCCGCTGGCAGGTTGCACGTCGTAGGCGGGCATGCCACCTTTGGGTTGTACGGTGATGCTTTTGGTTTCTCCGCCAATGCGCAGTTCGTCAATGCGCGAGCCGCCGTCTTCAATCTGAATGCGCTCGGTGCGTTTTTCGATCGCGCCCTCGGGCGCCGGGGCTGTGGTCAGACGGGGGTTGGAGGCACTTGGCGCCGGGGCTGGCGCTTGGGCGCTGCACAGGCTGGCACTAAGCAGCGAGAGGGTGAGGAGGAGGGCAGAACGCATGCCTGAATTGTAAGTTGCGACGCTTGGCGGCACGCCCGTCACTGGCAAAATGGGCCCATGAATGAGCCCCAAACAATGAAAAAAACCCTGCTGCTGGTCGATGGTTCCAGTTATTTGTACCGCGCGTTTTTTGCGGGGGGCGACACCATGAGTGCCACGTTGCCCGATGGCACCGTGCAGAAAACCGGCGCCATTCGCATCATCATCAACATGCTGCAGAGCCTGCGCAAGGAGTTTCCGTCTGACTACGCGGCCTGCGTGTTTGATGCCAAGGGCCCGACCTTTCGTGACGATTTGTACCCCGAGTACAAAGCGCACCGCTCCCCCATGCCCGACGACTTGCGGACCCAGATTGAGCCGATTCACGAAGTGGTGCGCCTCATGGGCTGGACGGTGCTGGACGTGCCGGGTGTGGAGGCGGACGACGTCATTGGCACACTGGCCGTGACTGCCGCCCGCCAGGGTATTGAGGTGATTGTGAGCAGCGGCGACAAAGATTTGGCGCAGTTGGTGGACGAGCACATCACCATCATCGACACCATGAACGGCAAGCGCCGTGACCTGGCCGGTGTTGAGGAAGAGTTTGGTGTGCCACCGCGCCTGATGATTGACTTTCAGACGCTGGTGGGTGATGTGATTGACAACGTGCCCGGCGTGCCCAAGGTCGGCCCCAAGACGGCGGCCAAGTGGTTGCAGCAATACGGCTCGCTCGACGCCGTGGTGGCCAACGCCGATGCCATCAAGGGCGTGGTCGGTGAGAACCTCAAGAAGTCGCTGGACTGGCTGCCCATGGGCCGCCAACTGCTGACCATCAAGACCGACTGCGATCTGAATGGCTGGGTGCCCGAATTGCCTGCTCTTGATTCAATAGCTACTGGCGCAATGGATACGGGGGCTCTGGCTATTTTTTATGAAAAATACGGTTTCAAAGGCCTGGCCCGCTCCCTTGGCAGCGCCGCGCCCAGTGCACCCAAGGCTGCCGCGCCCAAGGCCGTGAGCGCCGCCAGCCGCGAGCCTGACTTGTTTGATGAACCGGCGGCGCCTGCGGTGCTGGCCCCGCGTGTGGCCGGCCAGGCTTACGACACGGTATTGACCTGGGACGACTTTGAGCGCTGGTTGGCCAAAATTCAGGCTGCCGAACTGGTGGCCCTGGACACCGAGACCACCTCGCTGGCCGAGATGCGCGCTGAAATTGTGGGCCTGTCCTTCAGCGTGACGCCGGGCGAGGCGGCCTACATTCCCCTGGCCCACACCTACGCGGGTGCGCCTGTGCAGTTACCGCGTGACGAGGTGCTGGCGCGCCTGAAGCCCTGGCTGGAGGACGCCAGCCGCCCCAAACTGGGCCAGCACGTCAAGTACGACCGCCACGTGTTTGCCAACCACGGCATTGAAGTGCAGGGCTACGCGCACGACACCATGCTGCAAAGCTACGTGCT
>CAZLRQ010000186.1:0-5244 GCA_964562035.1 uncultured Rhodoferax sp.
CGCGCTGGCCCACAAGCCTAGCCAAATAGGCGAGGAAACCGATTTAGCGATCGGAACAACTGCATGCCGCGACGTGGAGGCGGTATTCACAATCGAAAATTTCATAAAAAATAAAGGGCCCTCAAAAGGGCCCTTTCACATCAATCAGGAATGGGTAATAAATTAGGACTTGCAGCTCGCAGGCAAATACTTTGCATTGATGCCTGGAGGAGTTGCGGTCGTTGCAGGCGCCGCGCAGGTCCAAACGACTTGACCGTTGTCCTTCAATTCGCCTGTCATAGTCAGGACTGCGCCATTTAATTTTGTCTCGGCTACAGTTGTTGCTACAGTAATTACACCAACTGAAGCGGTTGAATATGCATAGCTAACACCAGACACCCACTTCGAAGCCTGAGTATCAACAGTCAAGCTGGCATTTGCAGGCATTACGCCACCAACTTGCGCAGCTTCTGCCACCGCCGTCTTGGCAGAAGACGCAGCCAAAATCACCTCAGAAACTTTGGCACGAATCGTGTAATCCTGATATGCCGGCAAAGCAACCGCAGCCAAAATACCAATGATCGCTACCACGATCATCAGTTCGATCAAGGTAAAACCTTTTTGCATAGAACGCTTCATTACTAGCTCCTTCAATAAAAACAATAAAACAACTGGACAAGCCTATTCAGCAGGTTCCATGCCAGTCTTCAGAAGACCTAAAAACGCGTGTTTTGTGAAGGAAATCACCGAATTGACAAAAATCTTGACGATTTTTTGTCAATCGTCCGTTTGAAGGTGACATTTTTGTCGGCTGCGCTATCGCGGGCTGGGCGGGACGCCATGGATTGCGGATCAAGTCCGCAATGACAGCCGGGTGAGCCCTGGTTTTACAAAAATGATTTTTCGGCGGCCAAGAAATGCTTCGGGTTAGGCACGCGTTCTTAATAGCCGCTAAAGCTCGCTCTGACCTTTGAACTTACTTGATGCAGACCTGCCGCACCATCTTCAGGTCAGTCAACCCCATCATGACCTTCTCCATGCCGTCCATCTTCAGGGTGCGCATGCCGCCCTCTACCGAGGCGGCAAAAATTTCGGCCACGCGGGCGCGCTCCTGGATGAGTTTTTTAATGTCATCAGAGGCAATCAGCAGTTCGTGCAGGCCCACGCGGCCTTTGTAGCCGGTGTTGTTGCATTTTTCGCAACCGACATGGCGGTAAAACTTCAGTTGGCCGTCTTGCGCGTACGACTGGCGCCAACTCTCGATCAACTTGGCTGTTTCACCCGCGTAGTCGGCCGTCCAGGCCACTGAATGCCGAAGCTCATCAGAGTATTCGGCGGCAAACAGCCGCAGTTCTTCAGCGTCGGGGGCATAAGACTCTTTGCAGGCGCACAGCCGCTTGGCCAGGCGCTGCGCCAGGATGCCCAAGAGTGCGTCCGCAAAGTTGAAGGGGTCCATGCCCATGTCCAGCAAGCGGGTGATGGACTCGGGCGCCGAGTTGGTGTGCAGTGTGGAGAACACCAGGTGGCCGGTGAGCGAAGCCTCCACGCCCATGGACACGGTTTCTTTGTCGCGCGACTCGCCGACCATGATGATGTCGGGGTCGGCCCGCAGAAAAGCGCGCATCACCAGCGGAAAGTCAATGCCCGCTTTGCGGTTGATCTGCACTTGGCGCAGGCCTTTTTGCGTGATCTCCACCGGGTCTTCGGCGGTCCAGATTTTGGTCTCAGGCGTGTTGAGGTGCTTGAGGATGGAGTGCAGCGTGGTGGTTTTACCGGAGCCCGTGGGGCCGCACACGTAGAACAGGCCGTAGGGCTTTTCGATGGTGCGCACCACGCGCTCTTTGTTGTGCGGGGTCAGGCCCAGCTTCTCCAGGGGAATGGGTTCACCCGCGGCCAAAATCCGCATGACCACGTCTTCCACGCCACCGGCCGAAGGGATGGTGGCTACCCGCAGCTCAATATCAATGGGGCCGTATTTTTTGAATTTGATCTTGCCGTCTTGCGGCTTGCGGCGCTCTGAAATGTCCAGATCGCACATGATCTTCAAGCGCGTGACCATGGCTTGGCGAAAATGCGCTGGCACCTCAATGTAGGGCTGCAGGGTGCCGTCGATGCGAAAACGGATGCCGGTCTTGAGCTTGCCCGGCATGGGCTCGATGTGAATGTCGGACACGCCTTGTTTGTGGGCGTCAATGATGACTTTGTTGACAAACTTGACCAGCTCGTTGTCAGCGGCCGCAGACTCCAGCGAGTCTTCGGCAAAACCGTCGTCCACCGAGGCGCCGTCCATGTCGGCCAACAGTTCGTCAATGGAGCCGCCTTCCACCTCAAAGCCAAAAACCTGCGCCAGCGTCTCGGCAAACTCGGCCTGCGTGGTCACGCGGTAGGCGAACCGGGTGATGCGCGGAAACACCTGCGGCACCACGCGGGCGTTGCGCACCGCCTCAGGGTCACGGCACATGATGACCAGGCCGTCTGGCGACTCCTCCAAGGGAATCCAGCCCTGCTCTTCCGTGAATTCACGCTTCAGGGCGCCATGCAGCAACTCCGACCGAATCCGGCTGGGGCTGAAGGGCTCATAGGGCACCCCAAAAAATTTGGCCAATGAGGGGCCAATCTGGGCGGGGCGTACTTTGTAGTGTGAGATCAGCACTTGCTCGGCCGTTTGGCCATCATTGCGGGCGGACTGCAGGCATTGCTGAAGCTCGTCAGCGCTCATCACACCGTCGGCCACCAGTCCGTCGTATTTGGTTGGCTGATGCCGTGCCGTGTCCTCGGCCTTTTTCACCCGCTGCCGGATGGCAATAGCCAGCGTTTTGCACAACTGCGCCACGCCATCCACCTCCAAGTCACCAAAGGGCTGGTCGCTCTTGTTGTTGATGACCTGCAACACGCCGTGCAAAATGTCGCCCTCCAAAATGGGCGAAACCAAAACTTGGCGGGTGCGGTAGCCCGAGCGCTTGTCAACCTCTTTCAGGAAGGTCAAGGACGGGTGAATTTGCCTGAGCGCTTCATCGTCATAGACATCGGGCAGATTGACCAACTGGCGGCTGTAGGCCGCATAGCCTGCCACGCTTTGGGGGGTGATCGGTAGCTTGAGGTCACGGCTGCTGTTCAGACCGGTTTTAACTTTGGAGACGATGGCTGTGCGGTCGTCATTGACCACGTACAAGGTCAAGCGATCAGCGTTGAAGAGCTTGCAAATGTCATGGCTGGCCTCCAGCATGATCTGCTCGATGTTGTCCGTCTCATGAATGCGGGCGGTAACGTGCTGCAGTTGCTTGTAGAACAGCGTCTCAAAGGTCATGCCCCGTTTCTCTGAAGGCAGCTTTTGCGAGTCAGAGAAAGCGTCGTTGGCGTTTTTGGACTCCATACCTGGCTTCAACACAGCGCTCATGTTTCACTCCCCCAACCCGCCGGCAGTGCGTGCATGGTGCGGAGGTCAGGTCTGGACAAACTGCATTTGGGTCCCCGCCAACTCAATCAGGTCACCGTTCTTCAACGCGATCGGGTCAATACCAAACGGCAAACCATTAAGGGCCGGGTTACCTGCGCCTTCTACATGGTGGACGAAAAAGCCACGGTGGCGGCGGGTAATGGCGGCCACCGCCACGCCTGGCTTGCCGACGGTCGTGACCACCTTTGTCAGCGGAACTTCTCGACCAGCCGCCGCACCGGTCAGGACCTTGATGGCCGCGTGGAGCGGCTCCAGGCCAACCGGGCTCTCGACGGGCATGCGGGGTTGAGGGGCAGCAGCCTCAGCAACAGGCGGGCGAGCCTCCACCATGGTGGCCATTTCAGCAAACGGCACTTCGTTGACAAACTTGATTTTGTACTTGCCCACTTCCACCACATCACCGTCTTGCAACAGCTGCTTTTTGGTGGCCTTGCCGTTGACATAGGTGCCGTTGGTGCTGTTCAGATCTTCCAGAAAAACCTGGCCACCTGTCATTTGCAGCACAGCATGCTCGCCGCTGATCGCAAGGTTGTCGATCACGATATCGTTGTAGGGCCGACGGCCCAGGGTGGTGCGATCCTTGGTGAGTTGCACCTCCTTGATCACAACTCCGTCAATCGACACGATCATTTTCGGCATGACCGACTCCTGTTCCTGAAACTAATTGTTGGGGACGCCATGGGCTTGCTATTTACCAAGTAGTCTGGATATTAAACCGCGCTTGTCCGACGTACCAGAAACTTGGGTCAGCAACACGGTGATGTTATCGCGGCCGCCATTCTCATTGGCCTTGGCAACCAGTTCATCAGCCATTTGCGCCAAGGGCAACCCGGCCTGCAGGATGCTGCCAATCGCCTCATCCGCCACCATGTCAGAAAGACCATCGGAGCACATCATATAGAGGTCACCCGGCTCAACCTGATGCTCATGCAACTCCAGCATCACCGAGTTTTCCACCCCCATGGCGCGGGTCACCAGATTGCGATTAGGTGACAGGGCCGCTTGGGCCGGCGTCAGCAAGCCGGCGTCTATCTGCTCCTGCAGCAGGGAGTGGTCTTTGGTAATCTGCACCAACTCGCCGCCGCGCAGTCGATAGCACCGGGAATCACCCACGTGGCCGAGCAGTAATTTGTCACCCTTGAAGACGCCCATGACCAGTGTCGTTCCCATACCAGCGTAGTGGGCGTTGGCTGCCGATGCGTTAAAAATGGACAAATTGGCGTTGTGCACGCAAATGTCAATGGCCCGGCGAACCTGTCCAAGCTGAACCTGGTCGCCAGCTTCAGTGAGCCAGCGGACCAATTCTGAACGGATGAAAGCCGTGGCCATGCCACTGGCGACTTCACCCGCGTTGTAACCACCCATGCCATCAGCGAGCACACCAAGGTGAGTGCTGTCATCAAACGCCACAGAATCTTCGTTGTTCTTTCGGGTTCGACCCGCATCGGTCTGCGCGCAGAAGGTGTATTGCATCATGTATCAGGCAAGGTCTCAAAGTCGGTGGCGGTGCGGTTTGATGATAACGCCAGGCCATTTTTCTGCGCCCGGGTCATCCTCTCTTATCAACCCGCCTGAACAGACCGCTTCTTGAGTAGCGTCCCCATCAGGTAAACACCAATGGCACCGGCAACACCCAAGCTGTAATTCCAGACGGGGGTTTGTGGCAAATGGTCTTTCACAGCCGGGTCACTGAGCGCCATGGTGCCGGCAATCCAACCCAACAGCATGGCGCCGGCGGTAATGATCAAGGGGAAGCGGTCCATGAGCTTCAGAACCATCTGGCTTCCCCAAATGATGATGGGAATGCT
>CAZLRQ010000187.1:0-5241 GCA_964562035.1 uncultured Rhodoferax sp.
GTTTCAGTCCTGGTACGGGCTCTCAAACCCCAGCCGCTGCATGATTTCTGTCTCGCGCAGCTCCATCACTTGCGCGTCTTCATCTTCGTCGTGGTCCCAGCCTTGCGCGTGCAGGGCGCCGTGCACCAGCAGGTGGGCGTAGTGGGCTTCCAGGGTTTTGCCTTGCTCTTTGGCCTCGGCAGCCACCACGGGCGCGCACAGCACCAGGTCGGCGGTGACGATGGGCTCCTGCGTGTAGTCAAAGGTCAGCACGTTGGTGGCGTAGTCTTTTTGGCGGTAGTCGCGGTTCAGGGCCTGGCCCTCTTCGGCGTTGACGATGCGCACCGTGATTTCGGCGTCGCTTTGCAGCGCATGGCGAATCCAGCGGTTGACCTTGCTGCGGCCCAGCGTGGCACGGTGCAGTGCCACGTCGTCAATGGATTTGCCAAATTGCAGCGATAAAGTGAGTTCGTTGAGCATGGTTATGAGTCAAATTGGCCTCTAGCCCCCGTGCGTATTGCCTGAGTAGCTATGATTTTTAATTTAAGTTGGGGCGCTGTCAGACCGGCTTTTTGCGGCTCGCGCGGGGTCGGGCTGCCACGGCAGCCACCTCGGGATCGGCGTCGTCGCGCGGGTAGAGGTTGATGCGCCCGGGCGCGTCATAGGCGTCCACAATGCGCGCCACCAGCGGGTGGCGCACCACATCCAAGCTGGTGAAGCGGCTGATGGCAATGCCGTCGACCCGCTTCAACACCCGCTCGGCGTCAATCAGGCCGCTGAGCTGGGTCTTGGGCAGGTCAATCTGGCTCACGTCGCCGGTGACCACGGCTTTGGAGCCAAAGCCAATGCGCGTCAAAAACATCTTCATCTGCTCGGGCGTGGTGTTTTGTGCCTCGTCCAGAATCACAAATGCGGTGTTGAGTGTGCGCCCGCGCATGAAGGCCAGCGGGGCGATCTCGATGGTTTGGCGCTCCAGCGCTTTTTGCACCTGGTCAAAGCCCATCAGGTCATACAGCGCGTCGTACAGCGGGCGCAAGTAGGGGTCGATTTTTTGGGCCAAGTCGCCTGGCAAGTAGCCCAGGCGCTCACCGGCTTCTACGGCGGGGCGGGTCAGCACAATGCGTTGCACGGCGTTGCGTTGCAGGGCGTCTACGGCCATGGCCACGGCCAAGTAGGTTTTGCCGGTGCCGGCCGGGCCAATGCCGAAGGTGATGTCGTTGGCCGCAATGTTGTCCAGGTAGGTGGCCTGGTTCAGGGTGCGGGCCTTGAGGTCGCTGCGCTTGGTCTTGAGCGCATGGCTCTCCAGGTCGTCCATGGTGCCGTCACCGGCCAGCATGAGTTGCACCGTGGTGGTGTCGATCGGGCGCGCGGCCATCTCGTACATGGCTTGCAGCATGTCCATGCCGCGTTTGGCGTTGGCCTTGGTGCCGTCCACCTTGAACTGCTCGTGGCGGTGGGCAATTTTGACTTGCAGCGCGGTCTCGATGGTGCGCAGGTGCTCGTCCATGGGACCGCACAGGTGCGAGAGGCGGGTGTTGTTGGGTGGGGAGAACAGGTGTCGGAGGATCAAGTTGATAATTCCTGAAAAGGTCTTCAATGATAGGCAGTAAATGATTGGCAAACTCACCGGCATCCTCAGCGACAAGAATCCCCCCCAGGTGGTGGTGGACTGCAACGGGGTGGGCTACGAGGTCTCGGTGCCCATGAGCACGTTTTACAACCTGCCCGAATCGGGCATGAAAGTGAGCCTGCTCACCCATTTTGTGGTGCGCGAGGACGCGCAGTTGCTGTACGGTTTCGCCACGGCCGCTGAGCGAGAGGCGTTTCGCCAGCTCATCAAGATCACCGGCATTGGCCCGCGCATGGCGCTCTCCGTCTTGTCGGGCATGAGTGTGACCGAGTTGGCGCAGGCCATTACCTTGCAAGAGGCGGGGCGCCTGGTCAAGGTGCCGGGCATTGGCAAAAAAACGGCCGAGCGCTTGCTGCTGGAGCTCAAAGGCAAGCTCGGGCCGGACATTGGCTTGTCGCCCAACGTAGCCAATGATGCGCAAAGCGACATTTTGCAAGCCTTGCTGGCGCTGGGCTACAGCGACAAGGAAGCTGCCGCCGCCCTCAAAGCGCTGCCCGCCGAGGTGGGGGTGAGCGACGGTATCAAGCTGGCGCTGCGGGCGCTTTCAAAAGCCTGATGCGCTAGCCCGCCCTCCTGGCGTCACTGCGCGTTGCGCACCGGCCGTCCGTTCAGCGCTTGCACTGGCCGGGCGTTGTTGGGGAACAGTTGGGTGAATAGCTTGAGCTGTTCCGGGCTGATGGGTGTGGTTTGTTTCAGTACCAGCCACAAGACACCTTCGGTACAGGGCGGCGTTGTCAAGGAGCCCATGAACTGGTAGTAACGCTGGTCTTTGGGCAGCAACTCATTCAGGTCAATGGCGCCTGCCGGCAGGCGCACCCGGTCACCGGTGTCCAGCGGTATGTAAGTCCACACTGTGTTGATGACCGTATTGGCCGCACCCGGGTCCAGCATCACCGCCACCACGGCCAGTTGGCCTTTGTCATTTTTGTGGACCAGGTACGCCACCATGGCCGCGCTGCGGTCGTTGATGCGCATTTCAGACGGGGTATGAAAGTGGAACTGCACCAGCTTGAAGGTGGAGTCGCGCACCGTCACCGCGTTGTTGCCCTCTACATCCACCTGCAGGGTGTGGCCGTTGTGCACCACCGAGCCGGTGCTGGGCTGGTAGTTGAATTGCAAGGGCTCGGCCGGACCCTGCAGGGTGTTGGCTTCATCAATGTTGATGGGGGACTGGCGCTGCCCGTTGGCACACAGTTTGAACTCGGGTTTGAGCTGGCCCCAGGCTTGCGGCCCGGTCTCGCCGTGGTAGGCCCAATGTTGTTCACCATGGCTTGACGCCGATTTGTGGAGGGCTGTCGGCTGGCTGGTTGATGACCTGACCACAGGGTTGCCATACCGTGGGGGTTTGGGTGGCACAACAGTGCGCACGGGTGTGGCGCCCGTGGCTGGCGCCACGGCTGCTGCGGGGGGCGAGATGGGTTGCGGCCCGCCGGGGGCGACCGAGATGGTTTTGCCATTGACCACCAGTGTGAGGCGTTTCTGGGGTGAGTTGGCTGTGTCCACCGCGTCGCGCACCTGCTCTGCCATCGCTTTGGTCGGCAGGCCTGTAATCAAGGGCTTTTTGGGGGCCGTTGGCGCAACGGGTGCCTCCGGCGTGTGTGGAGCCCCAGGGTCTGCGGCCCATGTTGACAAGCTGCAACCGGCCAGCAGGGCCAAGGTCAGGCAGGCACGCGTCAGGCGGCCAGCGCTGGCGGGTGGTGGGGTGCCGGTCGGCGTTGGCGTCAGGCGCATGGTGGGCATGTCGGGCGGTCCCTGTGGGTCTGTGGGCGTGGTGGTGCTCGGACTGAGCGACAAAATACACGCGAATACGATGTTATCGGCAGATAAGGCGCGCGCTTGACGCCGGGGGTGGGCCGAGTGTGCTGGCGGCTATAGTCAATGTCCTTTCAGCGAACCCCAGCCCCGTGAGCATTCAAACCGACGACTTTGCCCCCGCGCCACCCAAACGCATGGTGTCCGCCATTCCCGCGTCACCCAGCGAGGAGGCGATTGAACGCGCCTTGCGCCCCAAACTGCTGGACGAGTATGTGGGGCAGGCCAAGGTGCGTGAGCAGCTTGAGATTTTCATCAGCGCCGCCAAAAAGCGCGACGAGGCGCTGGACCATGTGCTGCTGTTTGGCCCGCCCGGCTTGGGCAAGACCACGCTCAGCCACATCATTGCCGCTGAACTGGGTGTCAACATGCGCCAAACCAGTGGCCCGGTGCTGGAAAAGCCCAAAGACCTGGCGGCCCTGCTGACCAACCTGGAAAAGAACGACGTTCTGTTCATTGACGAAATTCACCGGCTGAGCCCAGTGGTGGAAGAAATTTTGTACCCCGCGCTGGAGGACTACAAGATCGACATCATGATTGGCGAGGGTCCTGCGGCGCGCTCCATCAAGCTTGACCTGCAGCCTTTCACGCTGGTGGGGGCTACCACCCGCGCCGGCATGCTGACCAACCCGCTGCGTGACCGCTTTGGCATCGTGGCGCGGCTGGAGTTTTACACCTCTGAAGAGCTGGCCTTGATTGTGCGGCGCAGTGCCGGCCTGCTGAAAGTGCCCACCGACGACCGCGGTGGCTTTGAGATTGCCCGGCGCTCGCGTGGCACGCCGCGCATTGCCAACCGGCTGTTACGCCGGGTGCGCGACTACGCCGAGGTCAAAGGTGCTGGCGAGATCACGCTGGAGATGGCCAACCGCGCGCTGGCCATGCTCGATGTCGACCCGCAAGGCTTTGACCTGATGGACCGCAAGCTGCTGGAGGCCGTGATTCACCGCTTTGACGGCGGCCCGGTGGGGCTGGACAACATAGCTGCCAGCATTGGCGAAGAGCGCGAAACCATTGAAGATGTCATTGAGCCCTACCTCATTCAGCAAGGCTACCTGCAACGCACGCCACGCGGACGCATTGCCACGCTGGCGGCCTACCGGCATTTGGGCGTGACACCGCCGAATCGGGAAGGTGAGGCTGCGGGGCTGTGAGGGCTGCGCCAGCCTGAACTTTGATACGCCGGTCTAGGTGCTGGTTTCGTCCAGCATTTCTGCTTCATCCAGGTGGCGCGAGTCGGCCCAGCCGACCAGGGTGAGTGCTTCGGGTGTCCACAGTAAGCGGTTGATGGTGGCGTTGCCCAGGTTCCAGGTGCGCGGGGCTTGCAGGTCTTGGCCGGTGGCGGCGCGGTACAGCATGTCCAGCACGCCGCCATGCGCCACCAGCACGATTTGTTGCCCGACATGCTGCGCGGCCAACGCAGTCATGGTTTGGACCACACGCGCATAAAACACCACCAAAGATTCGCCGCCTTCGGGCGTCCATTGTGGGTCGCGTTGGCGCCAGCGCAGGGCGTCGGCGGGCCAGTTGGCCTCAATTTCCGCATGGGTCTGGCCTTGCAGCAAACCGAAATGGCGCTCGCGCAGGCCTGGCGTGGTGATCACGGTCTGGCCGGTGTGGCTGGCCACGGCTTGCGCAGTGTCGTGCGCACGGCTCAGGTCGCTGGCATAGATGGCGTCCAGCGTTTCGCCCTGCAGGGCCAGCGCAGCGCGGCTGGCTTGCCAGCGTCCACGCTCGTTCAAACCAATGTCCAGGTGGCCCTGGAGCCGGGTGTCCACGTTCCAGGCGGTTTCGCCGTGGCGGATGGCAATGATGCGGGTGGC
>CAZLRQ010000188.1:0-5229 GCA_964562035.1 uncultured Rhodoferax sp.
AGTGGCGCGTTTCAATGAGGGCGTGGACGACATCAAGGACCTGGTCGAGGGCATGGTGCTGGAAGGCACGGTCAGCAACGTGGCGGCCTTCGGTGCGTTTGTCGATTTAGGCGTGCACCAGGACGGGCTGGTGCATGTGAGCCAGTTGGCGCACAAGTTTGTGAGTGACGCGCGTGAAATTGTCAAAACCGGTGACATCGTCAAGGTGCAGGTGGTTGAGGTGGATGTGGCGCGCAAGCGCATTGCCCTGACCATGAAGCTGGGCGCGGCCCCGGCCCGGCGCGACAGCGCGGGAGACAATCGCTTTCAGGGTGCGACGCCCAACCAGCGCGGTCGCTCAGGCGGTGCGGGCTATGCCGCGCAAGGCAGCGCGCCCGCCGCCAACGCCATGGCGTCGGCCTTTGCCAAACTCAAAGGCGTGGGGCGCTGACCATGGAACTCCAAGCCCTGCTGGCCACGCAGTTTGTGTTGCCCAGCATCCCCAAGGTGGTGGCGCTGCTGCTCAGTGAGCTGGAGAGCCAGGAGCCTGACCTGAAAAAGGTCACCCAGCTCATCAGCACCGACCCTGCGCTGACCACCCGTTTGCTGCAGTTGTCCAACTCGGGTTTCTTCAAGCTCTCGGGCAAGATCAGCAGTGTGTCGGAGTCGCTGGCCATTCTGGGTTTGGGCCATGTGCGCACCATGGCGGCAGCGGCGGCGTCCAGCGCGTCATTCAGGGCGGTGCCGGGCATCAATTTGCAGCAGTTTTGGGCTTACAGCCTGAACGTGGCCAAACTGGCGCGTTCGCTGGCCGGTGTGGTGCGGCAAAACCAGCAGGCGGCGTTCACCTGCGGGCTGATTCATGCGGTGGGAGAGTTGGCTTTGCACATTGCCATGCCGGCAGAGAGTGCCATGCTGGACAGTGAGATGGCGCCGCTGGACTTGCGCCGCGCCAGGGCGGAGCGGCGCTCTTACGGCTTTTGTTACGCCCAGGTGGGCGCTGGTTTTGCCAGCCAGTGGCATTTCCCTCAAGCGATGGTGGACGCGCTGGCGCACCAGTACGCCCCGTTCGAGAACGAGGTGTATGAGCCCCTGGCCGGGGTTATTCATCTGGCTGCCTGGCGTGCCCGCGCCTGGGAGGCGTCGCTGAGCGAGCGCGAGCTGGCGGTGACTTTTCCCGGCCCGGTGGGTGAGGTGCTAGGCCTGGACATTGACATGGTCCTGCAGCAGGACCCGATTGACTGGTCTGCCCAGACGCCGGGGCGCAACCTGATTTAGCGCAGGCTGGTGTGGCCTTGTGGTCTCAGAGCACCTGAAACAGCTTGTCGCGCAGCTCTGGCAAGCGCTTGAGTCCGATGCGATTGCCCGACATGGCTTCCAGCCAAGCCGGGTAAATGTTGCGCAGTTCGGTCGCCGTGGCGCAGGCGTGAATTGACTTGATCAGCGTAAAGCGCACGTTCTGCCCAATGATGGTGTTGATGGTGTTGGTCATGAAATTGCGCGCCATCTCCACTTCTGTTCCCGTCCGTTGCGCCGCGTGAGGTAACTTGGCCAGGTCAGGGTGCGTGCCAGCCAGGGGCGGTGCCACGGCGGCGGTCAAGGGTGGCAGGGGCTGACCGGCTGAGGCCGTGGGCTGGGCGTCAATGCAGCCGAAGTCGATCAAGTGGTTGAGCAGCGGCGCAATGTCTTGCCCCGGCACGTAGTCTGCCAGCTCCTTGCCACTGCGTTTGCCGTCAACCAGCACCAGCAAGCGGCGCACCAGCGGCGGCAGCCCGAGCGCGCGGGTCTGGATTTCCCGCTGCCCGGCGGGCGTCTTGCAAAAAATGGAGGAGGTCAGATCGAACGACAGGTCGGCCATGGCTGGTACTTGTATTTATGAATTGAGGCAGTCAAAACCACGGCAATGCTGTGGACACGCCCAAAAATTAGAGCACTATTTTGCAGCAAGCTCGTGAGGGTGGGCAGCGGGTAAACACCCTTGCCGCCGGTTAGCATGGCCCCATGCCGTCACGTTCATTTTTCAGCGCTGGAGCTGCCACCTTGCTGGTCCCAGGGTTGGTGGCTTGGTTGTTGGGAACGGCTTTGCAACTGCAGCAGGCGAGCCTGTTTGATTGGCCCATTTATGGGGCTTTGCTCTTGGCGGCAGCTGGGGTCGTGGTCTTGGCCAGGCGGTTGGCGGACCGCCCGGTGCGGGGTTTGTGGGTTGCTGCCGCCATGGCGATGCTGGCTTTTGGGGTCACAGGCTTGCGTGCCAGTGCGTACCTGATGCAGGCGCTGGACCCCGCTCTCGAAGGGCGCGACGTGGCGGTGGTCGGGGTGGTCTCGGGTATGCCGCAGCGCAATGAGACAGGCCTTCGCTTTCGGTTTGAGGTGGAGTCCGCACAGGTTCAGGGCGACGTGTTGACCGTGCCCGGCAAGCTTGACTTGAGCTGGTACGCCGGTGTTTTTCGGATGCCCGGGCAGGAAGGTGGTGTGAGCCCGTCCATTGAGCTGGCCCGCCCGCCCGCGCCACTGCAAGTGGGCGAGCGCTGGCAGTTCACCGTGCGGCTCAAGGCGCCACATGGTGCACGCAATCCCCATGGTTTTGATTACGAGTTGTGGCTCTGGTTGCAGGGCGTGCAGGCCACCGGCTATGTGCGCGCCAGCCCCAAAGACCCGGTGCCCCAGCGCCTGAGCCAAACCGGTTGGCACCCGGTGGAGCGCGCCCGCCAGGCGGTGCGCGACCAGATTTTCGAGCGGGTCGAAGACCGGTCGGTTGCCGGCCTGATTGCCGCACTGGTTGTGGGTGACCAGCAGGCCATCGAGCGGGTGGACTGGGATGTGTTTCGGGCCACAGGCGTGGCGCACCTCATGGCTATATCGGGCCTTCACATCACCATGTTCGCGTGGCTGGCGACCTTGCTTGTGGGATGGCTGTGGCGGCGCTCTGGCCGGCTGTGCCTGGCTTTGCCGGCCCCGAGTGCAGCCTTGCTGGGCGGCGTGTTGCTGGCCGTAGCCTACGCGCTGTTCAGCGGTTGGGGCGTGCCGTCGCAACGCACGGTACTCATGCTGGGCACGGTGGCCGTGTTGCGCCTGTCGGGCAAGCGCTGGCCGTGGCCCGTGACCTGGTTGTTGGCGTGTGCGGTGGTGGTGGTGGTGGATCCCTGGGCCTTGCTGCAGGCTGGGTTCTGGTTGAGCTTCGTCGCCGTGGGTATTTTGTTTGCTACAAATTCAGGAGCTATTGGTCCAATAAATACGGGGGCTAGAGGTCGATTTGTCTCTGTATTGCAGCAGCAGTGGGTGATCACACTGGCCCTGACACCGCTCACCTTGCTGCTGTTTGGCCAGGTTTCTTTGGTGGGTCTGGCGGCCAATGCGCTGGCGATTCCCTGGGTCACCCTGGTGGTGACCCCACTGGCCATGCTGGGCGTGGCCTTGCCCGCGCTGTGGGCGTGGGCTGAGTTAGCCATCGGCCTGCTGGTCGGCTACCTGCAGTGGTTGGCTGCTTTGCCCTTTGCCACGCTGTCCATGGCGCAAGCGCCGCTGTGGGCTGGGGCGCTTGGTCTGCTGGGGGGCGCACTGCTGGCCATGCCCATGCCCTGGACTGTGCGCGGTCTGGGTTTGCCACTCATGCTGCCGGTGCTGCTATGGCAGGCACCGCGCCCGTCCACAGGCGAATTTGACTTGCTGGCGGCCGATATCGGGCAGGGCAATGCCGTGCTGGTTCGCACGGCTCACCATGCGCTGCTGTACGACGCCGGACCGCGTTTCAGCCTGGAGAGCGACGCGGGGCACCGTGTGCTGGTGCCGCTTTTGCGCGCCCAGGGCACCACTCTGGACATGCTCTTGCTCAGCCACCGTGACAGTGATCACGCGGGCGGCGCCGCTGCCGTGCTGAGCATGCAGCCCGAGGCCCGCCTGGTGAGCTCTGTTGGTGCCGGCCACGATTTGCAGGCTTTGCGCCCGGTCGTCCGTTGCGAGGCTGGCCAGCGCTGGCAGTGGGATGGTGTTGACTTTGAAGTGCTGCACCCACTCGCCGCCGACTACGAGCGTGCCAACACGTCCAACAGCATGAGTTGCGCTTTGCGAATCAGCAACGGCGAGCGGGCTGCGCTGCTGGTGGGCGATATTGAACAGGCCCAGGAGGCTCGGCTGGTGGCGCAGGGCGCCCCGTTGAAAGCCGATGTGCTGCTGGTGCCCCACCACGGCAGCAAAACCTCAAGCAGCGCAGTTTTTCTGGATGCCGTCAAACCCCGTTTTGCGCTGGTGCAGAGCGGTTACCGCAACCGTTTCGGGCATCCAGCCCCGTCCGTTTTGGTGCGTTATGACGAGCGGCAGATTGAAGTGCTGGATTCGCCCCATTGTGGTGCAATGCACTGGCAATCGGCGCAGCCGATTGCCGTGAAGTGCGAGCGACAGGCGACTTTGCATTATTGGCACCACCGCGTGCCGTAAGTGGCGCACTATTTTGGGCTGGCTTGAAGCTTGCTAAGCTTAGTTAAGGAGTGAAACTGTTCATGCTGAAATTCGACGAGATGTACACCCAGTTGCCCTATGAGTTTTTCACGAAGGGCAAGCAAATTCGAGATCACTACAAGATTTACGACGAATGGCTGGCACGGCAGCCGGGCGACATGATGGCCAAGCGGCGTGAAGAAGCCGAGATGATCTTTCGCCGGGTGGGTATCACCTTTGCCGTCTACGGTGAAAAAGACGAGGAGGGCGTGGGCAATGAGCGGCTGATTCCGTTTGACCTGATCCCGCGCATTATTCCGGCCCACGAGTGGGGCAGCATGGAGCGTGGGCTGGTGCAACGTGTCACCGCCCTGAACCGCTTCATCCACGACGTTTACCACGATCAGGAGATCATCAAGGCGGGCCTGATTCCACGCGAGCAGATCGAGAACAACGCCCAGTTCCGCCCCGAGATGATGGGTGTGGACGTGCCCAACAACATTTACTCGCACATTTCCGGCATTGACATCGTGCGTGCGCCCAATGCAGCAGGCGAGGGCGAGTACTACGTGCTGGAAGACAACCTGCGCGTGCCCAGTGGCGTGAGCTACATGCTGGAAGACCGCAAGATGATGATGCGGCTGTTTCCCGAGTTGTTCAACGCGCACAGGGTCGCTCCAATAGCCCATTACCCGGACTTGCTGCTGGAAACCCTGCGCGACAGCAGTCCCGCCACCACGGCCGAGCCGACGGTGGTGGTTCTGACGCCCGGCATGCACAACAGCGCCTATTTTGAGCACGCGTTTTTGGCGCAGC
>CAZLRQ010000189.1:0-5219 GCA_964562035.1 uncultured Rhodoferax sp.
GCCAGCAGTTGGGCAAACCAGCCGGCCATCAGGGGCTCGGCACTGGCCACCTTGCCAATGGTGCCGGACTTCACCAGCAAGCCCGAAATCATGCTCCACAGCGGCAGGCCCGGCACATTGCCCGCCCACACATGCACCGCCAGATCCACCCCAAAGGCTTTGGCAAACCCGCCCTTGGCGCGCGGCTGAAAGGCGTCCAGCAGCAAGGGGTTGCCAAAATCTTCCACCAAAAACCGCTGGAGTTGTGGCTGGCGAAAGGTCTTCAAATAACCGGTCAGCCCCAGGCGCACCATGTCATCGTCATAACCCGTGACCCAGGGCAGCAGCCGGTCCATTTTTTGGCGGTAGGGGTCCTGCGGGTCCAGCAGCCGGGCAATGGCCTGGTCCACCACCGCCACGATCTGGGTGACGGTCAGGCTTTTCAGATACGACTGGCTGGCGGCCTTGACCCGGTTGGCCAACATCACGGTTTGGGCGTCGTCAAGCACCGGCACGGCCACCTCCAGCGTGTCGCCGCGCCGGGTGAAGCTCAGGGTGTGCCACTGCACCTCATGCGGCTGCAGGCCGGGCAGGTAGCCGGCGGTTTCTCGCAGGGTGCTCATGCCAGTCTGGGGAGATTTTTCATGCAATTGTTCACGCTTTGGCGGCTTGCAAAAAGGCTTCCACCGCCAATGATCAGCCTTTGGCAGCGCTGCCCTGCGCCCGCCCCAGCAGCAAAAAGCCGCCGTCCACGGCCACGCCCACGTCTTCGGTGAGGATGGTGGTGACCGAGTTGAAGTTGCCCAGGTCGCAGTGCGCCAGCACGCCTTGCGTGCCCGGTGGCACATCGTGTCCGCTCAAGGGGTCCACCACTCGGGTTTTGACCCAGTGCGGGCCGGACTTGACGGATGGCAGCACGGTGTTGCCCGCGTCGTAAAACTGCGTGCTGAGTTCGGTCATGCCATACATGTTGATGCAGTCCGTCCGGTCAATGCCCAGCACGCTGGAGAGCTGGGCATAAAAGTCGTCCATGGCCAACTCGCGGGACTGGCCCTTGAAGCCACCGGTGTCCAGCACCCGGCTACCCGGCGGCAAGGCGAATGAGCGCCCGCGCTGGCTCAGCGCATCCAGAATGTGCACAAAGCTGTAGCTTGCCCCCAGCAGCGCGTAGGGCTCGCCGGTCGCTTGTGCGCGCTCCAGTTCAGCGATCAGGCGCTCAAAATCCAGACCCTCTTGCGTCAGCAAATAGTGACTCTCGGGTGTGCCAAATTCCTTCACCGCCAGCGCAAGGTAGTGGGCCAGCGATGAGTTTTGCAGCAGCACCTCGGTCGGAAACAAAATGCCCATGCGGATGCTGGGCCGCCCTGCCATGAAGCGCTGCGCAAAATTGCGCCGCATGGATTCGTCGTACACCGTGAGTGTGGGGTGGTAGTGCTTGCCCTTGACGTCACCCTGCGTGGTGCCACTGGTCATGAAGACGCGCGCGGCCTCAGTGGGGGCCACGCAGCTCAGGGTCAGTTCCTTGAAGCCGTTGATGGGCACCGCCGGAATATCGCGCCAGCTTTTGACCGTGCGCGCCGTTTTGCCGCGTTGCTGGCAAAAGCGCTGAAACGGGAGGTTGTGCTGGTACTGGTGCCCGAAGAGTCTGAGCGCCAGGGCGTTGAAGTCGTCTTCGGACGGGCTCTGCGCTGCCATGAAGGCGAGCAGGTCAGTGATCAACGCGGTGGGGGTCATCGGTCATTCTTTCGGGGCCAGTGGGCAAGGACTGCAAATAATGCAAAGGGCCATGCGCCGAAAGTTGGGACAGGTGCTTTGCGGGCAACCTGTCAGCTCTTCTTACGTCGGCATGATCCGATTCAAGTTCACGGGTTTGGCCTTCGCCATCTCAGCCCGCCCTGCCAGTTCAATGAACCCAACAACGCGACACCCCGGAGCAGGGCGAATTCTATCGAAAGCCCAATGGCCCCAGGGGATGCGCAAAAGAATGAAATACGCGCGGGGTGCCGGACTTCATCCGGCCTCCATTCAGGCGGTGGGCTGGTCCAGCGTGGGGTAGTCGGTGTAGCCCTTGGCGCCGCCGCCGTAAAAAGTGGTGCGGTCAGGGGTGTTCAGTTCAGCCCCCTGGCGAAAGCGCGCCACCAGGTCGGGGTTGGCAATGAAGGGGCGGCCAAAGGCCACCGCGTCGCCCACGCCTTGGTCCACCAGGGCGTCGGCCTCTGCGGCGGTGTAGCCACCGCAAAAGATCAGGGCGCCATTGAAGGCGGCGCGCAGTTGGGCGCGAAAGGCGTCGGTCAACTCGGGGCCGCCGGCCCAGTCAGGCTCGGCAATGTGCAGGTAGGCAATGCCGCGCTGGCTGAAGGCGTGGGCCAGGTACAGGGTGGCGGCTTCGGTCTCGGCGTCGGCCATGTCATGGGCGGCAAAGTGGGGCGACAGGCGCACGCCCACTTTGGCGGCGCCAATTTCCTCAATCACCGCGTCCAGCACTTCCAGCGTCAGGCGGGCGCGGTTTTCCAGCGTGCCGCCATAGGCGTCGGTGCGCTGGTTGCTGTTGGTGGCCAAAAACTGGTTCAGCAAATAGCCGTTGGCGGCATGCACCTCCTGAAAGTCAAACCCCGCCCGCTGGCCGCGCGCGGCGGCCTGGCGGTACTGCGCCACGATGCCGGGCAACTCTTCGGTGGCCAGGGCGCGTGGGGTTTCGGTGGGCACGTTGGCCGGGGTGCCGTCAGGCTGGATCACAAAGCACTGGGCGCCCTTGGCCACCAGCGCCGAGGGGGCCACCGGGGCCGCGCCGTTTTCTTGCAGGAGCGAGTGCGAGATGCGGCCCACGTGCCAGAGTTGCAGCGCGATGCGGCCGCCTTTGTCATGCACGGCTTGCACCACGTTTTTCCAGCCGGCTTCCTGCGCATCGGTGTAGATGCCGGGCGTCAGGGCATAGCCCTGGCCTTGGCGCGAGACCTGGGTGGCTTCGCTCACGATCAGGCCCGCAGTGGCGCGCTGTGCGTAATATTCCACGTTGAGTGCCGAAGGCACGTCGCCGGGCTGGCTGGCCCGCGAGCGGGTCAGGGGCGCCATCACCACGCGGTTGCTCAGGGTTTGTTGGCCGACTTTGAGGGGAGAGAGTAGTTTTTTCATCTTGATTTCCTTCTTTAAATTAGACCAGTCGGCTATAAATCAGGTGGATTTACAGTTTTGCTGGTCAGGTCAAGCCGGTGCTTTCAGGCATCGGCGGTTGATGGGGTGATGGGTTAAGGCGGGCTCAGGCGCTTGGGCCGGGCAAGCCCAGCAGGCGCCGCGTGGTGTACAGCGCGGTGTCCAGCGCACTGCGTTCGCGCCTGAGTTTGGTCAGCAGGGCGGCGCCCAGCCACAACTCGTACAGCGCCAGCGCGGTTTGCGGGGCGTCCAGCAGGCCGGACAGCGAGCCGTCCACCGCACCTTGGCGCAGGCAACTGGCCAGGCGCTCAATAACCTGCCGGGTGCCGCCCAGCAGCGCCACGCGCATGGCTTCGGACAGGTCCGACACCTCGGCGCTGAGCTTGACCACCAGGCAACTGGACTCCTGGCAGTCGTTTTCGCCCATCGTCATCCAGCTTTGCCAGTAGCGCATCAGGCGCTGGGCGGCGGGGGTCTCGTCGTCGCTCAGTAGCGTGTCGGTGCGCGCCAGGTAGTCGGCAAAATAAGCGTCCAGCAGCGCCTCGCCAAAGGCCTCTTTGGACTTGAAGTAATAGTAAAAAGAGCCTTTGGGCACGCCCGCCGTGGACAAAATCTCGTTCAGGCCCACGGCCGTGAAGCCTTTGCCCAAAATAAGCGACCGGCCTGTGTCCAGAATGTGTTGCCTGATGTCGGTGCTGCTGTTTTTCATGGGGCGATGTTAATCAAAAAAGTAGACCAGTCGTCTAGTAAGGTTTTTAGCGCCTGAAACTTCAATTGTTTTCGCTCCACTCAAACCAGCCGCCGTCAAACACGCTAATTTGTTCCCAGCCCATCAGCCAGGCACAGTAAAACGCCAGCGACGCACGCCAGCCCGTGCCGCAATAAAAGGCCGTCTGCAGGCCGGGGTGGATGCCTTCAAGCCGCCAGAATTCGGTGATGACGTGGGCACTGCGCAGGCGTTTCTCGCTGTCATGAAAGGCGCTCATGTCGTTCACATCGGCGCCCTGGCCCGCGCGGCCCCACAGGGCGCCGGGTATGTCGCCTTTGGTGGGGATGTAGCTGTAGCCCGAGGTCTGGCCCGTGAACTCGTCCCAGGTGCGAATGCTGACCAGCGCGCCGCCGGCTTGCTTCAAGAGCGCTCGCGCCTGGGGCAGGTTGATCAGGTAATGCGGACAGGCCGGAAACACCGTGCCAAAGTCGGTGGCGGGTGGGCCGTGTGGCGCTGGGCCTGCAGCGCAAGGCAGGCCGGCGCGCGCCCAGCCGTGAAAGCCGCCGTCCAGAAACCGCACGTCGCGCACGCCTGCGTACAGCAGCAGGTGTGCGGCCCGCGCGGTGGCCGCCAGGTGGCGGCCATAGACGATGACCGTGGTGTCGTGGCGAATGCCCAGCGTCAGCAGCAACTGCAGCAGCACGGGGTCGGCCACCTTGTTCCAGAACGGGGCTTCTTCCAGCGCGTGGGTGTCCAGGTAGCAGGCGCCCGGAATGTGGCTTTGCAAAAAGGCGCCGTGCGTGTCACACCCGATTTCCAGCAAACGCCACGGCGTGGCCGGGGCCGCGTGTGGGGCCGCGCCCGTCACCAACTGGTGCAACCAGCGTGGTGTGATGAGCTGTTGCCAGCGGGGGAGGTCGTCGCGAAATGGGGGCACAGTGCTCGTATTCTTTTTGGGTTTGCACTGTGGCGTGCTGGGCAGACGTGAGGCGGAACCGGGATTTTAAGAGCGGCGGTACGGCGGGTGGTGCGGGGCTGGCCTTGCGGGTGTGCGTTGGGTGTCAAAGGTCCGTTAATAATGTCTTAAATTGATTGAAATTGGTCTCTTTTTGGTTGAAGCGTCAGGCTGTAGACCAACAAAATAAAGCGCTAGATTAACTAAATCCTTAAATTTAAATTTATGAAAAAATGGCTGATAGTGATGGATTTTCCGCAGCCCAACGGCCAGCCCTTGCATGCCGCCGGCCTCAAGGCCCGCACCGCTGCCGTGCTGGCAGAGTGGTTTGCCACGCGGCGCACAGTGGCGCAAGTGCTGCAGCGCGTGCTGGTGGCCGCATGAGCGCGGGCCAAACCGCGCAGCCTGCCGCGCCGCTTCAGGTGG
>CAZLRQ010000190.1:0-5198 GCA_964562035.1 uncultured Rhodoferax sp.
TGGAATTGCCCGGCCCGCCGCCCGTGAGCACAAAGGGCTCGGTGTAAATCATGAAACTGTCCATGAAGCGCAGCAGCACCGCAATCATCAGCACGCCGCGCATCTTGGGCAGCTGCACGTACCAGAACACCGCCAACTTGCTGGCGCCGTCAATGCTGGCGGCCTGGTAGTAAGCGTCGGGAATGGAGCGCAAACCCGCATAGCCCAGCAAGGCCACCAGCGGCGTCCAGTGCCACACGTCCATCAGCAGCACCGTCAACCAGGCATGCAGGGCGTTGCCGGTGTAGCTGTAGTCAATGCCCAGCCCCAACAGGGCAGCACCCATGAGCCCAATGTCGGTCCGCCCGAATATCTGCCAGATCGTGCCCACCACGTTCCAGGGGATCAGCAGGGACAGCGACACAATCACCAACACGGCGGATGCCCGCCAACCCTGCGCGGGCATGGACAAGGCCAGCAAAATGCCCAGTGGCAACTCCACGGCCAACACCGAAAGCGAGTACAGCAACTGCCGCCCCAAAGCGCCGTGCAACTCTTCGTCGCGCATGATGGCGACAAACCACTCGGTGCCGACAAACACGCGGCGGTCCGGGGAGATGATGTCCTGCACCGAGTAATTGACCACGACCATCAACGGCAACACCGCCGAGAACGCCACGCAAATCAACATCGGCAAGATCAGGAACCAGGCTTTCTGGTTCACCGGCTTGGTGGTGGTGCTCATGGCACGATCTCCTCGTTTTTATAAAAGCAAGTGTGCTCACCCATCACGGTCAGCCACACGGTGGCGCCCACGGCCAACTGCGCCGTGTCTGACGACAGGCGGGCTTTGAGCGTTTGACCGGCCAGCGTAGCGGTCAACATGACGTGCGTGCCGACGTCCTGCACCTGGGCCACGACCATGGGCAACGCGCCGGTGGTGTTGGCCGGCACACGCGCCACATACTCCGGCCGCACGCCCAGCTTGAGGTCACCGAAGGGCAGCACGCGGCCATTCGGCAAGGGCAAGTTGGTGTCGCCCACATGAAACCCCTGCGCATCCACCTGACCCGGCAGAAAGTTCATGCCGGGCGAGCCAATGAAATGACCCACAAAGGTGTGACTGGGGCGCTCGAACAAATCAGCGGCCGAGCCCACCTGCACGGCGCGGCCGCGCGTCATCACCACCACCTGGTCGGCAAAGGTCAGGGCCTCCACCTGGTCATGGGTCACGTAAATCAGCGTCAGCTTGAGTTCATGGTGAATCTGCTTGAGCTTGCGGCGCAACTGCCACTTCAGGTGCGGGTCGATCACGGTCAAGGGCTCGTCAAACAGCACGGCCGACACATCCGGGCGCACCAGACCGCGGCCCAGCGAGATCTTTTGCTTCGCATCAGCGGCCAAGCCGGAGGCGCGCTGGTTCAGCTGGCCACTCATCTCCAGCATTTCGGCAATCTCACCCACGCGCTTGTCAATTTGCGCCTGCGGCACCTTGCGGTTGCGCAGCGGAAAAGCCAGGTTTTCGGCCACCGTCATGGTGTCGTAAATCACGGGGAACTGAAACACCTGCGCGATGTTGCGCGCCTGCGGCGAGGCCTGCGTGACGTCACGCCCATCAAAGCGCACGCTGCCCATCGACGGCGCCACCAGCCCCGACATGATGTTCAGCATGGTGGTCTTGCCGCAGCCCGAAGGGCCCAGCAAAGCATAGGCGCCACCGTCCTCAAACGTCATCTTCAGGGGCAGCAGCGCGTAGTCGCTGTCCTGCTGCGGGTTCTTTTTGTAGGCGTGCGCCAAGTCAAGTTCAATGCGTGCCATGTCAGCGCCCCCCACCGCGCACGGGCGACAGCAGCAGTGCCCCACTGGCGTCAAACACATAAAGCTGCGCCGGGTTGAAATACAAGGTCACGGCCGCCCCCAGGTCAAAGTAATGCACGCCGGTCAATTGCGCCACCAGCTCACCCACCGGGGTGTCCACGTGCACAAAGGTGTCGGAGCCCGAAATTTCGGCCAACTCCACCTGGCCTTGCAGACTCACGTCGCCGGGGGCCGCCACCACGCGCAAGGCGCTGGCACGCATGCCCACCGTGAAACTGGGTAACGGTGTGGCGGGCACCGCCAAGGCCAGCACCGCGCCGTCCTTCAGGGCCATGCCACCGGCCGTTCGGCTGGCGGACAACAAATTCATGGGCGGGTCGCTGAACGCGCGCGCCACCCGCAGCGACTTGGGGTTGTGAAACACCTCGGCCGTGGGGCCGTATTGCAGCAACTCACCGGCATCCAGCACCGCGGTGTAACCGCCCAGCAAGAGCGCCTCACCCGGCTCGGTGGTGGCATAAATCACTGTGGAATTGCCCGCCGCAAACAAGGCGCTCAACTCGTCGCGCAGTTCTTCGCGCAGCTTGTAGTCCAGGTTCACCAGCGGCTCATCAAGCAGCATCAACGGCGCCCCTTTGGCCAGCGCACGGGCCAGCGCCACGCGCTGCTGCTGCCCACCCGACAACTCGGCCGGGTAGCGCTCCAGAAACATCTCAATGTGCAGCTTCTCGGCCAACTCGCGCACGCGCTGCTCAATGCCTTGTTCGCCGCGCAGCTTCAGGGGCGAGGCGATGTTGTCGCGCACCTTGAGCGATGGGTAATTGATGAACTGCTGGTACACCATGGCCACGTTGCGCTCGCGCACCGGCACCCCCACCACGCTGCGGCCATCCACCCGCACCTCACCGGCGCTGGGCACATCGAGCCCCGCCATGATGCGCATCAGGCTGGTTTTGCCCGATTGGGTGGCACCCAACAGCACCGTCACCGCACCGCTGCGCGGCGCCAGACTCATGTCGTAAAGCCAGGTTTGCGGCCCTACTTTCTTACTGATGCCTTCAAGCGTCAACTGCATCGCACTACCTTTTCTTGTTGGATTTGGCGCCAAGGCCGTTTTCTATTTCGAGAATTATTGTTCGTTTTAATTCGTTTTACCTCAGTGTTTACCCTTTATTCATTCTCTTGGGTTCGTTTTAAAGTCGGGGCACGCTCGCTTTGAGATAAAAACCTCACATGAATCCGAACCCCAGACAACTCACCCTGCTCACCGTCGTTCAAGCCCGGGGCTCCGTTACCGTGGAGCAACTGGCCGACACCCTGGGGGTGACCCTGCAAACCGTGCGGCGCGATGTGCAGCGCCTGGCGGACGAAGGGCTGTTGACGCGGTTCCACGGTGGTGTGCGCGTGCCCAGCTCCACCATTGAGAACATCGCCCACCCGCAACGTGAGAATTTGAACGCCGAAGGCAAACAGCGCATTGCCCGCACCGTGGCGGCGGCGGTACCCAACGACTGCTCGCTCATCCTGAACATTGGCACCACCACGGAAGCCATCGCACGGGCGCTGCGCCAGCACACCGGCCTGCGCGTCATCACCAACAACCTCAATGTGGCCAGCATCCTGAGCGCCAACCCGCAAAGCGAGGTGATCGTGGTGGGCGGCGTGGTGCGTGGGCGCGACCAGGGCATCGTGGGCGAAGCGGCGGTTGACTTCATCCGGCAATTCAAGGTGGACATTGCCGTCATCGGCATTTCCGGCATTGAGGCCGACGGCTCATTGCGCGACTTTGATTACCGCGAGGTCAAGGTGTCACAAACCATCATTTCCCACGCCCGCGAGGTGTGGCTGGCGGCCGACATCAGCAAGTTCAACCGCCCAGCCATGGTCGAGGTAGCCACCTTGTCGCAAATCGACCGCCTGTTCACGGATGCGCCACCGCCTGAACCGTTTCCAGCCCTGCTGGCCGAAGCGCAGGTGCGCTTTGACGTGTCACGGCCCTGACCCGTCGGCGCCCTCGGCCACCGCCTTATTCGCAGTTCTTCAATCCATCGAATCCCCATGACCTACTTACTCGCCCTGGACCAGGGCACCTCCAGCTCGCGCAGCATTGTGTTCAACGCTGAAGGCCGCGTGGTGGCCCAGGCGCAACTGGAACTCACCCAAATCTACCCCCAGCCCGGCTGGGTTGAACACGACCCGCAGGAAATCTGGCGCACCCAGCTCGCCACCGCGCGCGATGCTTTGGCCCGGGCCGGCATTTCGGCGCGCGATGTACGGGCGGTCGGCATCACCAACCAGCGCGAAACCACGGTGGTGTGGCACCGCCAGACTGGCCTGCCGATTCACCACGCCATCGTCTGGCAAGACCGGCGCGCCGAACCCACCTGCGTGGCCCTGCGTGAGCGCGGGCTGGCCGATGCCATTCACGCCAAAACCGGCTTGCTGGTAGATGCCTATTTTTCAGGCACCAAGCTCAAATGGATTCTGGACCACGTGCCCGGCGCCCGCCAACAGGCCGCCAACGGCGAGCTGGCCTTTGGCACCGTGGACGCCTGGCTGATCTGGCGCCTGACGGGGGGTGCCGTGCACGCCACCGATGTGAGCAACGCCTCGCGCACCATGCTGTTCAACGTGCACACCAACCAGTGGGACGCCGAGTTGCTGCAGGCGCTGGACATACCGGCCTGCCTGATGCCCGAGGTCAAACCGTCGAGCGCGATGTACGGCGAAGTGATGCATGAACTGCTGGGCCACGCCATTCCGATTGGCGGCGTGGCGGGCGACCAGCAAAGTGCTCTGTTTGGCCAGGCCTGCTTCAAGGCCGGCATGGTCAAGAACACCTACGGCACCGGCTGCTTCATGCTGATGCACACCGGGGGCACGTTTCAGACCTCGCACCACGGGCTCATCACCACCAGTGCGGCGCAGGCCAGTGCGCAAACCGAATTCGCCATGGAGGGCAGCGTGTTTGTGGGCGGCGCCGTGGTGCAGTGGCTGCGCGACGGCCTGCAAGCCATTCCCCACAGCGGCGAGGTGCAAGCATTGGCGCAAAGCGTGCCCGATGCCGGCGGCGTGATGGTGGTGCCCGCGTTCACCGGTTTGGGCGCGCCCTACTGGAAGCCCGACGCGCGCGGCACCATCACCGGCCTGACGCGCGGCAGCACGCTGGGCCACATTGCCCGCGCGGCGCTGGAGAGCATCGCCTTTCAAAGCGCCGCCTTGCTGCAGGCCATGAGCCGCGACGCGGTGGAGGCGGGCGGGGCGTCCGTGGCGGAGTTGCGGGTGGACGGCGGCGCCTGCATCAACGACCTGCTGATGCAGTTTCAGGCCGACCTGCTGGGCATTCCGGTGGTGCGCCCGGCGGTCATTGAGACCACGGCGCTGGGCGCCGCCTACCTGGC
>CAZLRQ010000191.1:0-5122 GCA_964562035.1 uncultured Rhodoferax sp.
GGTGACCAAAAGGTTTACATCGACCTGGATTTTTACGAAACCCTGAAAAACCAGCTCGGCGCCCCGGGCGATTTTGCCCAGGCTTATGTGATTGCCCATGAGGTAGGTCACCATGTGCAAAATTTGCTGGGCATCACCACCAAAATGGACGAGCGGCGGGGTCGAGTCAGCCAGGCTGAGTACAACGCCCTGAGCGTGCGGCTCGAATTGCAGGCCGATTGCTTTGCCGGCGTGTGGGCGCATCACGCCCAAAACGCACGCCAGATCCTGGAGAGCGGTGATGTGGAAGAGGCGATGAATGCCGCCGCGAAGATTGGCGATGACGCCCTGCAGCGTGCTGGTGGCGGCGCTGTGGTGCCTGACAGCTTCACCCATGGCACCAGCGCGCAGCGCCAACGCTGGTTCAACAGCGGTCTGAAAAACGGCAGTGTGAAGGGCTGTGACACCTTTTCTGCACGGCAATTGTGATGGATCGCGGATAATAAAGGTTTGCCCCAGTCCTTGGGGTGCAATCAGCTATCGGATTGATAGCATTTGAACTTGGCTATGAATGACCGATTTAACTACTGATTTGACTTCCGAAACCCTGCCCATGGCCTTTGCCCAACTGCAATTGGCCGAGCCTCTGGCCCGCGCCGTGGCCGACATGGGTTACACGTCCATGACCCCGATTCAGGCCCAGGCCATTCCGGTGGTGCTGCAAGGGCGTGATGTGATGGGCGCAGCCCAAACTGGCACCGGCAAGACCGCAGCCTTCGCGCTGCCGCTGCTGCAGCGGATGATGAAGCATGAGAACGCCTCCACGTCACCTGCGCGCCATCCCGTGCGCGCGCTGGTGCTGTTGCCCACCCGTGAATTGGCGGTGCAGGTGGGTGAGCAGGTCAAGCTCTACGCCAAGTACACCAACCTGAACAGTGCGGTGGTGTTTGGCGGCATGGACATGAAGCCGCAGACCCTTGAGTTGAAAAAAGGCGTCGAAATTCTGGTGGCCACGCCAGGGCGGTTGCTGGACCACATTGAGGCCAAAAACGCCGTGCTCAACCAGGTCGAGTATGTGGTGCTGGACGAAGCAGACCGCATGTTGGACATCGGCTTTTTGCCTGACCTGCAGCGCATCCTGTCGTATCTGCCCAAACAGCGCACCACGCTGTTGTTCTCGGCCACGTTCTCGTCTGAGATCAAGCGGCTGGCCGGCAGCTACCTGCAAGACCCGGTGACCATTGAAGTCGCCCGCTCCAACGCCACTGCGTCCACCGTGGAGCAGCATTTCTACAGCGTGGGCGACGAAGACAAACGGCGCGCCTTGCACCAAATCTTGAACCAGCGCGGCATGAAGCAAGCGTTTGTGTTCGTGAACAGCAAGCTGGGCTGTGCCCGTCTGGCCCGTTCACTGGAGCACGAAGGCCTGAAGACAGCGGCGCTGCATGGCGACAAAAGCCAGGACGAACGGCTGAAAGCGCTTGAATCCTTTAAAAAAGGTGAAGTCGACTTGCTGGTGTGCACTGATGTGGCGGCCCGTGGCCTGGACATCAAGGATGTACCCGCAGTGTTTAACTTTGACATTCCGTTCAACGCCGAAGACTATGTCCACCGCATTGGCCGCACCGGGCGCGCGGGCGCATCGGGTCTGGCTGTGAACTTTGTGTCCAAGAGTGATGCCCGTTTGATCGGCGATATCGAGAAGCTGATCAAAACCAAAATTGAGTTGGAGGCGATTGAATTTGCCGAAGACGTGCCCGACATCCGCAAGCAGGGTCGTATCAACGATGGTCGACGCATGTACGCCGAAGGTGCGCAGGACGACGCAAAACGTTTTGCTGGCCGCTCGGGTGGTGTGCGCGATGTAGCGCATGAAGGGCAATACGCTCGCCAGGATCGCCCCCGCCGGGACTACGCGCGCCCCGCGCCCACCCCGCGCGACCCGTTCTTTGACAAGCCTTACGAGCCAACTCCTGCGAGCGAAGCGACGCCTTCCTGGGAGGCTGCCGCCGCACGCCATGCGCCTCGCAGCATTTCTGCCAATATCAAACCGAAACGCCGCGTCGCAGCGCTGTTCAAGGCTGCTTGATACAGCGCAGTGGGTGGGGGTGTTCAGCGCCCAGGTTTTTGGGCTTGTTCACATTTCACTTGAATGAGTTGCGGGGCCAGGGCTGTGCCACCGGGGTTGCCTTCAAGCCGCAAGGCACTGAGGCACCCACCCCAAACGCAGCCCGTGTCCAGGGCCAGCACATCAGTCCGACCCAACCAACCCAAAGTCGACCAGTGGCCAAAGGCCACTGTTACATCGGCTGACTGCCGGCCGGGAACGTCAAACCACGGCAGGTAGCCCTTGGGCGCGCTATCTGCGCCTTCTTTGCCCTCGAAGTCCATGTACCCTTGCGCGTCGCAAAACCGCAGGCGGGTGAGCGCGTTCACAATCACCCGCAGTCGCGCGGTGCCGCTCAAGTCGTCATGCCAGGCGTTGGGCTGATCGCCATACATCTCATGCAGAAATTCCCCCAGCGCAGGGCTGCGCAAGACCGCTTCGACCTCCGCCGCCAGCGCCATGGTTTTCGGGGCGGTCCATGATGGCAAAACACCCGCGTGGACCATTAAAACGGAATGACTGTCAAGGGTCTTCAGCATCGCCATGTGCTGCCAGCGCAGCCAGGCCAGCATGGCCTCGCGGTCAGGCGCAGTCAGAATGTCGTTCACAGTGTCTTTGCGGTGGGGCTTGCGCACCCCATGCGCCACTGCCAGCAGATGCAGGTCATGGTTGCCCAGTACGCACTGTGCTGCATCACCGTAACCCAACAGCCTGCGCAAGACACCCGCGGAGTCAGGCCCCCGATTCACCATGTCTCCCAGGAAAAACAGCGTGTCGCGGCTGGGGGAGAACGAGATTTCATCCAGCAAACGCTGCAAGGCGGCATTGCAGCCCTGCACATCACCAATCAAATAAAAAGCCATTCGTTAATCCCGATGCTGGTTTGGGGCATTCAATTCAGGCACGCCCAGCCAGTTTGTAGACCAACAATCCGATCATTTCATGAAGCGCAACGTGCCATTTCTGGGCGCCTTTTTGCAAAGAATACTGGTTCCAGGGCGTTGTTGTTCCCGTGCGAAAGTCGACCGGATAAGCGGTCACGTTCCAACCGACTTGAAGAAAAGTCGCCATGGCGCGCGGCATGTGGTTGGCCGAGGTCAACAGCAGCCAGGGCTGATTTTTGTCGATGCCGGGCAACGTGGCCGTCAAAACTGCATTCTCATAAGTCGTGTGCGAGGCCGATTCGTATTGCACGCGTTCCGTTGGCAAGCCCATGCTGTCAAAGAAGATTTTGGCCCGATCAGCCTCGGTCAGCCCTTTGCCAAGTAGCTCACCTTCTCCCCCAGTGAAGACGACCTTGAGGTGGGGAAAGCGTTGTGCCAGGGCGACGGGCACCGCCATGCGCTCTGCCGCATCGTTGAGCGCTGCTTGTCCGGGTTTCACCCAGGCATAGGCTGGCTCCAGTGCGCCGCCCAGCACGATAACGCCCGCGTACCCAAGCAGTAAATTGTCCGCCGCGACGGCAGGGTGTTTGGACTCCAGTTGGCGCAGCAGAGCGTCAGGGACTGGCTGCCAACCCTGCGCCAGCAGAACTAGCAAAGATAGCCAGCAAAGCCGCAACCCCCAGCGTCGCCGCAATGAAACCAAACTGACACCCACAAACAGGATGAGTACCACCCAAGCCAAAGGCTGTGTGGCGAACGACAGTAATTTTGATGCAACGAACATGCGCCGGAACTATAGCGCGCGCGTGAACCCTGTTCTGCGGGCTGTCAACTGCCGCTCAAATCCTCGTCGCTTCTTGAGTGTGGCGCGAATGTTTTCAAGCCTGGCTTTCTCGATCAGCAACTCCACCGTGCGCGACTGGGCACTGCCGTGCTCCATGGCACCTGTGTAATCAGGCGTGCTGGGTTGAAATCGTTTGTTTTCAAGTGCCACCTTGATTTTCAATAGCTCGGCGTGAGTCAGCTCCTCAATCATTGAAATTCCTTGTTCCCCAATATTTACTAGCCGCCCTGTGCTTTAAATATTAGTGATTCAAGAAAAATGATGAGGCGAGAAAAACTTCTAAAAGGTATGCTTTTTGTCGGCTTTTAAGACGCAATCCCTTGCGCCAATTTAAGCGGCCTTGTTGTGCTGGATGGCGGGTTCGCTATCCGTCTCGGGTGTTCGGGTCGCCTCCAGCCACAAGGCCCAGTCAGCCTCTCCGCCATCCCCTTCCACGATTTGCGCAGTTGGCAAGGGCCGTGGAATCCGTCGTCGCTCATTCAGCACGCCGGTTGAATCAACGACACGCGGACTGGTCGTTGCGGTGCTCGGTGCCACGATGGTTTTCTTAAAAAATTTCGTAAACATGTGAAGTTCACGGTAGCACTGATGCGAGTCGTTGGCTATCCCCCTAAAGGGGGATGTTGTTGGTGGGTAAGGCTCAATCCCGTGTTTTACTCTGGCCGGTCCGGGCTGGAGCTCAATCAAAAATAAAAAAGCCTCAAGTGCGGCATGCACTTGAGGCTTTTTATCTTCGCAACTTGGCGACCCCACGGGGATTCGAACCCCGGTACCTACCGTGAAAGGGTAGTGTCCTAGGCCTCTAGACGATGGGGTCTTAACCTTGGACTTTAGCTTTGTCAAAGTAAATTTGACTATGTCTGCAATTTTTTGGATTGCGGTTTGAATCTAACGGACTCGTATTCTAACCAACTGAATTGGTGCCGGAGAGATGAATCGAACACCCGACCTTCTCATTACGAATGAGCTGCTCTACCGACTGAGCTACACCGGCTTTTAGACCACGATTATAAACCGCCCGTTTTTCTTAGATCAGCCTTCCAAGTGGTAGCGGGTGATGCGTTCTACTTCGTTCTTGGAGCCCAGCACCACGCTCACGCGTTCGTGTAATTTGCTGGGCTGAATGTCCAGGATTCGCTGTTTGGTGTTGGTGGCGGCGCCGCCGGCTTGTTCGATGAGCCAGCTCATGGGGTTGGCTTCGTACATCAGGCGCAGTTTGCCGGGCTTCTCGGGCTCGCGCTTGTCCCAAGGGTACAAAAATACGCCGCCGCGGGTCAGGATGCGGTGCACGTCGGCCACCATGCTGGC
>CAZLRQ010000192.1:0-5100 GCA_964562035.1 uncultured Rhodoferax sp.
CCCCCACTCAACCAAGTTTTATGACCTCACACTTTGATGCCCTGGAAACGCGTGACCCCGCAGCACGTGACGCTGCCTTGCTGGCGGCCTTGCCCGGCGTGGTGGCCGGCGCCCAAAGCGCCTCGGCGGCTTTTCGGGAAATCCTCAAAGGTGTGAATCCGGCCGAGGTGAGCAGTCGCGCGGCGTTGGCCCAACTGCCGGTTACCCGCAAGCACGAGTTGCTGGCGCGCCAGCAGGCCAGCCGCAGCGCCGGGGGCGACGTGTTTGGCGGCTTCAGCACGCTGGGCCATGGCGCCGCCATGCCCCGCATTTTTGCCAGCCCGGGTCCTATTTACGAACCCGAAGGGCGTGCCAAAGACTACTGGCGCATGGCGCGTGCCATTCATGCTGCTGGCTTTCGCGCTGGTGAGTTGATTCACAACAGCTTCAGCTACCACTTTGTGCCTGCGGGCTCGATGATGGAGACCGGTGCGCATGCCTTGGGCTGCACCGTGTTTCCCGGTGGCACCGGGCAGACCGAGCAGCAGGTGCAGGCCATGGCCGAGTTGCAGCCCGCAGGCTACATCGGCACCCCCAGTTTTCTGAAAATCATTGTTGAAAAAGCGCAGGCCATGGGCGTAGCCTTGCCCAGTGTCAAAAAGGCCATGTTTGGGGGTGAGGCCTTTCCGCCCTCGCTGCGCGACTGGTTTTTGGCGCAGGGCATTGCCGGCTACCAGTGCTATGCCACGGCAGACTTGGGCTCCATTGCCTATGAGACCGAGGCCCGCGAAGGCTTGGTGCTGGACGAAGGCGTGCTGCTGGAGATTGTGCGCCCCGGCACCGGCGACCCGGTGATGGCGGGCGAGGTGGGCGAGGTGGTGGTGACCACGCTCAACCCCGATTACCCGCTGGTTCGCTTTGGCACCGGCGACCTGTCAGCCGTCTTGAGCGGGCCGTGCCCGACGGGCCGCACCAACACCCGCATCAAGGGCTGGATGGGCCGGGCCGACCAGACCACCAAAATTCGGGGCATGTTTGTGCACCCGGGGCAGGTGGCTGATATCGTGCGCCGCTTTCCTGAGGTGGCGCGTGCCCGGCTGGTGGTGTCTGGAGAAATGGCAAATGACGCCATGTTGCTCAAGGTAGAAACCGCCTGCAGCGGCCCCGACGCGCTGGCCCGCAAGCTTGAAGAGGCCATTCGCGATGTCACCAAGCTGCGTGGCACCGTGGAGCTGTTGCCGGTAGGCAGCCTGCCGAACGATGGCAAGGTGATTGAGGACGCCCGCAGTTACAAATAAGGGGCGGGGGCGCTAAACCCCCCACACCACCTCGTCGTTCTCTTTTTGGCACAGTTGCAGCATCTGGACAAAGGGCTGCACGCGCTGGCGCAGCGAGATGGCGGCGAAGTGCGGCACGGGTTCGTTGTTGGCCAGGGCTTCTTTGATGGCGGCCGCCCGGTCAGCCTCTTCCTGCACCGCCGCGGCTTGCAGGGCGCTGATGGCGGCGGGCATTTGCGCCGGCAAGATAATGCCTTTTTCCGGCGCCTCGCCGTCCGACGCCTTGCCAATGATCTGCAGCACTTGCTGTCCACTGGCTTGCAACATGATGATGTCGCCCGTATTCTTGGATTTGAATTTGTAGAGCATGGTGTTTCTCCTGTGGTGAATTTCAATGCTACTCCTTCCCATGGTGCCTGTGCTGTTGTGTGGCCCGAGTGGACCCGGCTGGCGGCACGGTGGGTGACGCTGGTGGCCGCGCTGGCCTGCAGCGGCTGCGCCGACACGCGCTACTACTGGCAGTCAGTGAGCGGGCACCTGCAACTCATGCAAGCCGCCCGGCCTGTAAGCCAGTGGCTGGCCGACGCGCAAACGCCTGTGGCCCTGAAAGAGCGGCTGGCACTGGCCCAGCGCGTGCGCCACTTCGCCGTGACTGATCTTGGTTTGCCCGACAACGCCAGCTACCACCGCTACGCCGACCTGCGCCGCCCCGCCGTGGTGTGGAATGTGGTGGCCGCTCCGCCCGACTCGCTCACCCTGAAAACCTGGTGTTTTCCGGTGGCGGGTTGTGTGGGCTACCGAGGCTATTTTGATGAAACCCAAGCCCGGGCCGCCGCGCATGAACTGGCGCAGTCCGGGCTGGAGACCAGCGTCTACGGTGTCCCGGCCTATTCCACCTTGGGCTGGCTGAACTGGGTGGGGGGCGACCCCCTGCTCAACACCTTCATCCATTACCCGGAAGGCGAGTTGGCGCGCATGATTTTTCATGAACTGGCGCACCAGGTGCTGTATGTGAAAGATGACACGCTGTTCAACGAGTCCTTTGCCACCGCCGTGGAGCGCTTGGGCAGCCAGCGCTGGCTGGCCACGCAGGCGAGTGAGTCGGCCCGGCGCGAGTACGCGGTGTTTGACGCCAGGCGTCAGCAGTTCCGCGCGCTGTGCCTGACCACGCGCCAGCGCCTGGCTGAGGTTTATAAGCCAAATAGGCCTCTAGCCCCTACTGGTATTGGGCAGATAGCTATGAAAAATGAAGTAATGAACACGTTTCGCCAGGACTACGCCCAACTCAAAAAAAGTTGGGGTGGGTATGCCGGCTACGACGGCTGGGTGGCCCGTGCCAACAACGCCTCGTTTGGCGCGCAGGCCGCCTACGACGAACTGGTGCCCGGCTTTGAAGCCCTGTTTGCGCGTCAGGGCCATGACTGGCAGCGGTTTTATGATGCCGTCAAGCAACTGGCCCAACAGAGCGCCGCCGAGCGGACACGGGCTTTGCAACAACCCTCAACGGAGACGCCCCGTGGCTGACCTACAGATCCTGCGCGAGCACACCCTTGGTTTCCCTGCCGCACGAAAAATCGCCTTTCAGTGGGCCGAACAGGCCGAGGGCGAGTTTGGCATGGCCTGCGTTTATGAGGAGGGCGACGTGGTCGATGAGGTGCACTTCACGCGCTCCGGCGTGCAGGGCAGCTTGAAGGTCAGCAAAAACCTGTTTGAACTCCAGGCCAAACTGGGCTTCTTGCTGGGCGCGTTCAAGGGCGCGATTGAGGCCGAGATCGTGAAAAACCTTGATGCGCTGCTGGCACCCACGGTCCGTGTCGAGGTGCCGCCGGCCAAGCCCGCCAGAAAGGCCCGCGCGGCCCCCAAAAAATAAGGCGCGCTGTCTGGCGTTCGCCGAACCTATTCAATTCAACTCAGCGACTCAATCAGGTCCACATACTGCTGCATGGCCTGCTCGCTGGTGCTGCCCTTGAGGCCGTTCCACGCCTCCCATTTCGCGCGCCCCACCATGTCGGAAAAACCGGGCTTCTTCTCGGTGTTGTCACCCGCGCTGGCTTGCTTGTAGAGGGCATACAGCTTCAGCAGCGTTCCGTTGTCGGGGCGCTCGGTCAGGTTTTTTGAGTTGGCGACGGCCGCCTCAAATTGCATTTTCAAATCAGACATGGGGTTTCTCCAAAGAATGTCATGGAAGCACCCGCGTGGGGTCAGTGCGCCCTATCTTAAGGGCGACTTTGCCGACAAAATGGGCCAATGTCCCAAGGGAGTCTTCATGGTCACTCGAACCGCCGCCGCGCCACCGCACACGCCTCATGCCACCGCGCGACGCATGAGCAAGGTCGACACCGCCTGGCTGCGCATGGACGGTGCGTCGAACCTGATGATGATTGTCGGCGTCTGGATCATCAAGCCCGGCGTGACGTACGAGGCCGTGGCGCAGCGCATTCAGGCCCGCTTGTTGCAGTACCCGCGCTTTGGGCAGCGTGTGCAGCAAGACGCCAGCGGCGCCAGTTGGGTGACCGACAAAAATTTCAGAATTGAGCGCCATGTGGTGCGCGAGACCTTGCCGCGCCACGCGCCGGGCCATGCGCAGCAGGCCTTGCAACAGCGTCTGGGTGAACTGGCCATGCAACCCCTGGACATGAATCACCCCCTTTGGCAGTTCGGGCTGGTTGAGCATTACCAAGGTGGCTCGGCCTTGCTGGCGCGTATTCACCACTGCATTGCCGACGGCCTGGCTTTGATTGCCGTGACGCAGTCCATGGTGGACGGCGGCACTGAACCGCCCCGACCGCCTTTGGTGGCGCCGGCACCGGATGGCCTCGACGGCCTGGAAGACTGGATCACGGACAGCTTGCTCAAGCCCTTGACCCACCTCACCGTTAAAGCGCTGGACACCGTGGGGGAGGGCGCGGTGGTGGACCTGGCCAGGTTGGCCTGCCAGGTGCTGCGCGACGGCGCTGCGCTGGCGCTCATGCCCGACGACTCGCCCACCCGGCTCAAGGGCACACCGGGTCTGGCCAAGCGCGTGGCCTGGTGCCAGCCGCTGCCGCTGGACGAGGTGCGTGCCGTGGGCAAGGCGCTGAATTGTTCGATCAACGATGTGCTGCTGAGTTGTGTGGCGGGCGCCATTGGCGGCTACCTGAAGTCACTGGGTGACGACGTGACAGGGCAGGAGATTCGGGCCATGGTGCCCGTCAACCTGCGCCCCATGGAAGAGGCCTACAAGCTGGGGAACAAATTTGGCCTGGCGCCTGTGGTCTTGCCGATTGGCCTGGACAACCCGATTGAGCGCGTTTACGAGATTCGCCGGCGCATGACGGCCATGAAGTGCAGCCTGCAGCCACTGCTGGCCTTTGGTCTGCTGGCGGTGGCGGGGCACTTGCCCAAGTCGGCACAAGACGCCGTGCTCAGCCTGTTTTCCAGGAAAACCACCGCCGTCATGACCAACGTGCCGGGACCGCGCACCAAACTCAAGTTCTGCGGTGCCACGCTGGAGCAAAGCCTGTTTTGGGTGCCCCAGTCCGGCACCGTGGGGCTGGGTGTGTCCATTTTGAGTTACGGCGGCGGTGTGCAGTTTGGGGTCATCAGCGACAGCGAGTTGTGCCCCGAGCCGCAAAAAATCATCGACCAGTTTGAGCCCGAGTTTGCCAAGCTCACGCTGTTGACCCTGATGTTGCCCTGGGGCGCGTGATCAGTTAGCCAGCTCGCTGCGGGCCATGTCCACGTCCAGTCGTTCCATGGCGTCCATTGGCTCGGCTTTGGCGGCTTGCTGGTACAGGCGCGTGGCCTCCACCATCATCTTGTCGCCGTCGAGCATCAGCATGGCGTTGGCGTATTCGATCATGCC
>CAZLRQ010000193.1:0-5066 GCA_964562035.1 uncultured Rhodoferax sp.
GTGTGGTGGGCGTCATCGTGCCGTGGAATTACCCCATGATCATGGCCGCCTGGAAAATCGCGCCGGCCTTGGCAGCGGGCAACTCGGTGGTTCTCAAGCCCAGTGAGAAATCGCCGCTGACGGCGTTGAGGCTGGCTGAGTTGGCATTGGAAGCCGGTCTGCCTGAAGGCGTCTTTAATGTGGTGCCGGGCTATGGCCCCGAGGCGGGTTCGCCGTTGGCGTTGCACATGGATGTGGACTGCATTGCGTTCACCGGCTCCACCCGCGTGGGCAAACAGATTCATGTGATGGCTGGCCAAAGTAATCTGAAGCGGGCCTGGACCGAGTTGGGCGGCAAGTCGCCCAACATTGTTTTTGCCGACTGTCCAGACCTGGACCGCGCGGTGGAAGCCGCCGTGGGCAGCATCTTTTTCAACCAGGGGGAAAGCTGCAACGCGCCGTCACGGCTTTATGTCGAAGCCTCCATCAAAGAGGCTTTTCTGGAAAAAGCCCTGGCGCTGGTGCCCCAATACCAACCTGCCAATCCTTTGGACCCAGCGACGCGCATGGGCGCCATCGTGGACCAAGTGCAACTGGACAGCGTTTTGCGCTTCATTGAATCGGGCAAGCGTGAAGGTGCGGCGTTGATTGCCGGCGGCGATCAGGCGCTGATTGAGACGGGTGGCTGTTATGTCCAGCCGACTATTTTTGACGGTGTGCGCCAAGACATGACGATTGCGCGTGAGGAAATTTTTGGTCCGGTGCTGTCGGTGCTGTCGTTTACCGACGCGGCTGACGTCGTGCAGCAGGCCAATCAAAGCATCTATGGTTTGCAGGCTGCCGTCTGGACGCGCGATATCAACAAGGCCCACGGTGTTGCCCGCGCTTTGCGCGCCGGCACGGTGCATGTGAACCAGTACGACGAAGATGACATCACGGTGCCGTTCGGCGGCTTCAAACAAAGTGGCGTGGGGCGCGACAAATCACTGCACGCTTTTGACAAGTACACCGAGACCAAGACCACCTGGATACGCATCGACAGCCCGGTCTGAAACACACCACATTAACAAAACGAACAAGACCATGGACTCAAACCAAGCAGCACCTGAAACCATTGCGGCACAACAATCGAATGCAGACTGGCACCGCCGGCGGCTCGCAGCCACGCCACGCGGTGTGGCCGTATTCGGTGATTTTTTCATTGATCACGCCAAAAATGCCGAGTTCTGGGACATCGAGGGACGCCGGTTCATTGACTTTGCAGGCGGTATCGCGGTGTTGAACACCGGGCATTGCCACCCAAAAATCCAGGCCGCCATTTCGGCTCAGCTTCAGCGGTTCACACACAGTTGCTATCAGGTGGTTCCGTACACCGAGTACGTGTCGCTCGCCGAGCGCATCGTGGCCATCACACCGATTGACGGACCCAAAAAAGCAGCTTTTTTCTCCACGGGCGCAGAGGCCATCGAGAACGCCATCAAGATTGCGCGGGCCGCGACCGGCCGCAGTGGCGTGATCGCGTTTGGTGGTGCATTCCATGGCCGTAGCCTGTTTGCCGTCGCGCTGACGGGCAAGGTTCAGCCTTACAAGGCGGGGTTCGGACCGTTTCCGCCGGAGATTTATCACGTGCCGTTCCCTTGCCACTGCGCTTCATTGGACGACACCAAAAAAGCGATGGCACAACTTTTCAAGTGCGACATCGAGCCCTCACGGGTGGCGGCCATTGTGTTCGAGCCTGTGCAAGGCGAGGGGGGCTTCAATGTGATTCAGGCGGCCGCTGTTCAGTGGCTGCGCCAACTGTGCGACCAACATGGCATCTTGCTGATCGCTGACGAAGTGCAAAGTGGCTTTGCCCGTACCGGCAAGATGTTTGCCATGGAGCACTTTGGTGTGTCCCCTGACGTGATGACCATGGCTAAAAGCATGGCCGGCGGCACAACGCTATCGGCCGTGGTGGGCAGGGCAGCCATCATGGATGCGCCCGCGCCGGGGGGACTGGGTGGAACTTATGCGGGGAATCCCTTGGCCGTTGCTGCCGCGCACGCTGTTCTCGACATCATGCACGATGAACAACTGCCCGCCCGCGCTCAAACATTAGGGGATCGCCTGGTGGCGCGCTTGACTAAGTGCCAGGCGAGTAACAAAGCAATTTCCGAGGTGCGTGGCCTGGGCGCCATGATTGCCTGTGAGTTTGTCAATCCGTTGACTGGCGAACCCGATGCGGACCTCACCCGTCAAGTCCAGCAAAAGGCCCTGCAACGCGGGCTGTTGCTGCTCACGTGTGGTGTTTATGGCAATGTGCTGCGCTTCCTGTTTCCCTTGACCATTGAGGACCCTGTCTTCGATGAGGCACTGGATATTCTGGATAGCGTTTTATGCGTCTGAAGGCGCCTCATGACTATTGAATCGACCATCGATGCGTTGACTGCCAAGGGCATACATAGTGTGCTCACTCAGTTTTCCGACATTCATGGCGTGGCCAAGGGCAAGTTGGTTCCGCTGAAAAACCTGAAGGAATGGGTGGAGCAGGGCGCCGGATTTGCTGGCCCCAGCATTTGGGGCACCGGACTGGGGCGCCATGGCCCGCGCAGCGAATACTATGCGCGTGTTCAGTTGGAAACACTGCAGCCGCTACCCTTCATGCCGGGCGTTGCCCATGGTGTTTGCGATGGCTACGCGGGCGGCCAGCCGCTGGAAAGTTGCTCACGTCAGGTGCTGAAGCGCCAATTGGCGCTTTTGACGCAACGAGGGTGGACGTTGTGGGTCGGCATTGAGCCTGAGTTTTTCTTGTTGCGCCGGGATGCGCAGGGGCGTTGGACAGGCGCCGACGCCCAGGATCAGCTTGACAAACCTTCTTACGACTTGAGGTCGATTCACCGTAATCAGGGCTTTCTGGAGGACATGCGGCTGAACCTGACCGCTTTGGGCTTTGATTTACAGCAAATGGACCACGAGGACGCTTGCGGTCAATATGAAATCAACTACCGTTTTGATGACGCGCTGGCCGCCGCGGACCGTTATCAGTTATTCAAGTTGACGGCCCATGCGGTGGCCGAAAAATACGGCATGACCTTCAGTTGCATGCCCAAGCCGTTTGCCCATTCGCCTGGCAGTGGTTTGCATTTTCACTTGAGCCTGACAGATGCCCAGGGGCGGCCTGTTTTTTCCAACGCTGCCGATCCCTTGCAGTTGAGCGCGGATGGGTACAGTTTCGTAGCCGGCCTGCTGCACCACGCTGATGGGTTGAGTGCGCTGTGCGCCCCCACGGTCAACAGCTATAAGCGTCTGGCGTGCAGTGACAGCGCTTCAGGCACCACCTGGTCACCTGTTTGGAAAAGTTACGGTGACAACAACCGCACTTGCCTGGTTCGCACGGTGGCAGGGCGCATTGAATGGCGCCTGCCCGATCCGTCATGCAATGTGTACGCTGCTATTGCGGCGACCCTGGCGGCAGGTCTTCATGGCCTGGATCAGGCCATGGTGGCGCCGCCGGCCTGTGACGTCGACCTGTATGAGCAGCATGCACAGGGGCTGGAGATGCCAGCACGATTGCCCCGCGATTTGGGTGCGGCGGTCCAGGCGCTGACTTCGGACAGTTATCTGACGCGCGCTTTGGGCGCTTCTTTTTGCAATGAATTTACGAAACTGAAGACCAGTGAGTGGGAGGACTACAACCTTCAGGTCAGCGACTGGGAACTGCAGCGGTATGCCAATGCGGTTTGACCAGACGAAGATTTCTATTTTCTTAATGTGAAATATTAATTTCACTCAGTAAAATGATAGTTTGCTGCATCGCAATATTTTTAGTCATGTCTTCATTGAAAATATTTCGCATTGAGAAATGTCGTTGTAAGCCGTTGATTTTAATTGAACTAAATTAACTCTTATATAAGATATAAGATTGAAATTTAGTCTTATAGAAGACATAAAATAAAGCGCAACACACGGATATTTTTCAGTGTCAACAGTTTCAACCAACCCTAGGAGTGATCTCATGCCTCAAACCATCACCGAGCAATTGAGCCGCGAACAACAAATCGCCGCACTGGAAAAAGATTGGGCGACCAACCCCCGCTGGAAAGGCATCAAGCGTGGTTACTCCGCTGCTGACGTCGTGCGTTTGCGCGGTTCGTTTCCTATCGAGCACACCTTGGCCCGTCGTGGTGCCGAGAAACTGTGGAATTTGGTGAACACCGAGCCTTACGTCAACTGTCTGGGTGCATTGACCGGCGGTCAAGCCATGCAGCAAGTCAAGGCTGGCGTGAAGGCCATCTACCTGTCGGGCTGGCAAGTCGCTGCAGACAACAACTCCTACGCCTCCATGTACCCTGACCAGTCCCTGTACCCAGTGGATTCGGTGCCGACCGTGGTCGAACGCATCAACAACACCTTCCGTCGTGCCGATGAAATTCAGCACTCCAAGGGTATTGACGCTGGCGACAAAGGTTACATCGACAACTTTGCGCCCATCGTGGCTGATGCTGAAGCCGGTTTCGGTGGCGTATTGAACGCGTTTGAATTGATGAAGGCCATGATCAAGGCAGGCGCTGCTGGCGTGCACTGGGAAGATCAATTGGCTTCGGTCAAGAAATGCGGCCATATGGGCGGCAAAGTGTTGGTGCCTACCGCTGAAGCTTGCCAAAAATTGATTGCGGCCCGTATGGCTGCCGACGTTTGCGGCGTGCCCACCTTGGTGATTGCCCGTACGGACGCTGAAGCTGCTGACCTGTTGACCAGCGACTACGACGAAAACGACAAGCCATTCCTGACGGGTGAGCGCACCGCTGAAGGCTTCTACAAGACCAACAAAGGCATGGATCAAGCCATCTCCCGCGCCATCGCTTACGCGGAGTATGCTGATTTGGTGTGGTGCGAAACCGGCACGCCAGACCTTGAATTTGCCCGCAAGTTTGCTGAGGCCGTGCACGCCAAGCACCCCGGCAAAATGTTGGCTTACAACTGCTCGCCATCGTTCAACTGGAAGAAAAACCTGGACGATGCGACCATCGCCAAGTTTCAGCGCGAACTCGGCGCCATGGGTTACAAGTACCAGTTCATCACTTTGGCTGGTATCCACTCCATGTGGT
>CAZLRQ010000194.1:0-5056 GCA_964562035.1 uncultured Rhodoferax sp.
GGCAGTAGCCCAAGCCCCGCACCGTGGCGATGCGGATGGGGCCTTTTTCGATCTTCTTGCGCAGGCGGTGGATATAGACCTCAATCGCGTTGTTGCTCACCTCTTCGCCCCACTCGCACAGGCGCTCCACCAACTGGTCTTTGCTGACCAGGCGGCCGGCGCGCTGCAACAGCACTTCCAGCAAGCCCAGTTCCCGCGCAGACAGCTCCACCATGGCGCCGTCAATGGTCGCCACCCGGCCAGACTGGTCGTAAATCAAGGGGCCGTGCTTGATGGTGCTGCTGGCCGAGCCCATGCCGCGCCGGCTCAGGGCACGCACCCGCGCCTCCAGTTCCGACAGACTGAAGGGCTTGGCCATGTAGTCGTCAGCGCCGTAGTCCAGGCCTTTGACACGTTCTTCAACACTGTCGGCGGCGGTCAAAATCAACACCGGTAACGAGGAGCCCCGGGCGCGCAGCTTTTTCAGCACTTCCAGGCCATGCATTTTGGGCAGGCCCAGGTCCAGAATCAGCAAGTCGAACTCGGTGTTGGTCATGAGAGCGGCGTCCGCCTCGGTGCCGCTGGCCACATGGTCAACCGCCGCGCCCGAACTGCGCAGGGTGCGCAACAAGCCGTCGGCCAAGACCTGGTCATCTTCGGCAATCAGAATTCGCATGCTTGTCTCCTTGGTGTTTGAGGGCGTCAGGCCGCCGTGTATTTTTCGGGCAATTCTAGGCGCCCCGGCCCTCACGCCGCGTAGGCCTCCAGGCCCAGCGCAATGACGGTGGCCACTTCGGCGCCCACCGCCATGCGCAATTCGTCTTCCGCTTGCGCCACAGCCTGGCGGTAGGCGTTCAGCCAGGTCAAACCGTCGCGGGTGAACACCACGCGACGCGCCCGTGCATCGCGCGCATCCTCACACCGGGCGACCAGGCCCCAGGCTTCGCATTGGTCTACCAATTTGCCCATGGCTTGCTTGCTCAAGGCCGCGCGCTGCGCCAACTCGGTCAGGCGCGAGCCCTCCAGCGCCAGGTGCCGGGTGATGTGCACATGGGAGGCGCTCAAGCGCCCGCGCGCGGCCAGGTTGGACAGGGCCAGCGGCACCTCCACGTTACTGGCCATCAGCGACAGCACCCGGGCGTCAAACCGCTGCAGCGCCTGGCTCAGCCAATGCCCCATATGGGTTGCCCGAAAGTCTGAGTCAACGCCGGGCGGCGCTTGGCTGGTGGCGGAATCGTCAGTGTCGGGTGCTTGCATCAGTGAATTCGGCATGTCAAAAATAGTAAACCAAATTGACTAATAAATCTATTTACAGGCGCTGACTGCCGCGACTAAACTACTGTTCAAGCATCCAGCCTGTTATTAAAGCCAGAGGGTGCGTCAGATCGATTGCTGATTTAAACCGTTGATATTCAAGGAGATTCTCATGGACGCACCCGTTAAAGCCCCCACCCCTGTCAACACCGAAAAAGCCAAGGCCCTGCAAGTGGCGCTGGCACAAATTGAAAAGCAATTTGGCAAGGGCACCATCATGCGCCTGGGTGAAGGCGAGGTGATTGAAGACATTCAGGTGGTGTCCACCGGCTCGCTGGGGCTGGACATTGCGTTGGGCGTCGGCGGTTTGCCGCGTGGCCGGGTGGTTGAAATCTACGGCCCGGAATCAAGTGGCAAAACCACGCTCACGCTGCAAGTCATTGCCGAAATGCAAAAACTGGGCGGCCAGTGTGCGTTTGTCGATGCGGAGCATGCCCTGGACATTCAGTACGCCCAAAAGCTCGGCGTCAACCTGCAAGACCTGCTGATCAGCCAGCCTGACACCGGCGAGCAGGCACTGGAGATTGTGGACAGCCTGGTGCGCTCGGGCGCGGTCGATTTGATTGTGGTGGACTCGGTGGCCGCACTGACCCCCAAAGCGGAGCTGGAAGGCGAAATGGGTGACTCCCTGCCCGGCCTGCAAGCCCGCTTGATGAGCCAGGCCCTGCGCAAGCTGACTGCCCACATCAAGAAGACCAACTGCACCGTGATCTTCATCAACCAGATTCGCATGAAGATTGGCGTGATGTTTGGCAGCCCGGAGACCACCACAGGCGGCAATGCGCTGAAGTTCTACGCTTCGGTGCGTCTGGACATTCGTCGTACCGGCACCATCAAGAAGGGCGACGAGGCCATTGGTAACGAGACCAAGGTCAAGGTCGTCAAGAACAAGGTGGCCTCCCCCTTCAAAACGGCCGAGTTCGACATTTTGTTTGGCGAAGGCATCAGTCGCCAGGGTGAAGTGATTGACATGGGCGTGACGGCCAACATCATCGACAAATCAGGCGCCTGGTACGCCTACAACGGCGAAAAAATCGGGCAAGGCCGCGACAACGCCCGCGAATTCTTGCGTGAGAACCCGGAGTTGTCGGCCGAGATTGAAAACAAGGTGCGCGCGTCTTTGGGTATTCCGTTGCTGGCGGGCGCTGCAGAACCAGCAGCATCAGCCAAAAATTCAAGCAAAAAAGCACTCTAGCCCTTACTGTGTATGCCTGAGTAGCTATTTAATTAATAGTAATCTAACTCAGGCTTCAGTTTCGATTTAGTCTGTATTTCTCGAACAATGTCATTTGCCCAACCTTCCCTGAAAGGCCGTGCGCTGCGGCTTTTAAGCGGTCGTGAGCATTCACGGGCCGAACTGGAGCGCAAACTCGCGCCTTTCGAGGAAGAGCCCGGCACCTTGGCCAAGGCGCTGGACGAGTTGCAGGCCAAGGGCTTCATCAACGAGCAGCGGGTGATTGAGTCGGTGGTGCACCGACGTGCTGCCAAACTGGGCACGTCGCGCATCAGGCAGGAGTTGCAGGCCAAGGGCCTGGACGCCGAGGCGGTGAGTGATGCCTTGGCGCCGTTGCAGGCTTCGGAGCGTGCGCGGGCTTATGAGGTGTGGCGCAAAAAATTTGGCGAAGCGCCGCAAGACGCCCACGCGGCCGCAAAACAAATGCGTTTTCTGGCCTCACGCGGCTTCAGCGGCGACGCTATTCGGCGGGTGGTGTCCGATGGCTACCAGGAAGATAACGGCGAACTTTCATAGGGCCAGGTTCGCCCCGCACCAGACGGCCCTGCGCGGTGTTACATCCCCAGCATCAATTTCAGGTTTTGCACCGCGGCACCGCTAGCACCCTTGCCCAGGTTGTCCAGGCGGGCCACCAGCACGGCGTGGCTGAAGCCGTCGGCAGGGCTGGCATTGGCAAACACACGCAGTTCCATTTTGTTGGTGTCGGCCAAAGCCACGGCATCCAGTTTGTTGTCGGCAGTAGCGTTTTCGACCGTGACCCACTCGCTGCCCGCGTAGTGCTTGGCCAGCGCCTCATGCAAATCCTGGGCACTGGGTTGGCCGGGCAGCAAGTCCAGGTGCAGAGGCAATTGCACCAGCATGCCCTGGCGGAAGTTACCGACGGACGGTACAAAAATGGGTCGCCGTGTCAAGCCCGTGTAGGCCATGATTTCACCCAGGTGTTTGTGCTTCAGGCCCAAGGCATACAGCTCGAATGCCGGTGCTTCGCCTTTTTCATAGGCTTCAATCATGGGCCGTCCGCCGCCGGAGTAACCGCTCACGGCGGGCAAAGCCAGCGGAAAGTCTTTAGGAATCAACCCAGCATCCACCAGCGGTCGAATCAGTGCGATGGCGCCTGTGGCATAGCAGCCCGGGTTGGCCACGCGGCGCGCTTGCCGCACCGCCTCTTCTTGCCCCGGGTGCAATTCAGGAAAGCCGAACACCCAGCCCGGCGCAGTGCGGTGGGCCGTTGACGCGTCAATGACCTTGGGGCCCAACTGACCTGTGGCTTTGGCGGTCTCGTCGATCATGGCGACCGATTCAATGGCGGCCTCGTCATGCAGGCACAGCACAACCAAATCCACTTGGGCCATTAGCTCGCGTTTGGCGGCGGGGTCTTTGCGCAGCGCGGGGGCAATGCTGAGCACGTCGATGTTGGGCATCGTGGCCAGGCGTTCCCGAATTTGCAAACCCGTGGTGCCAGCTTCGCCGTCGATAAAAATTTTGTACATGTCGGGGTAATCCTCGTCAGTTTCAATTCAGATGCTTCGTCAATAATTATGAATTATGTTGGCGGCGCGAGTGTTCATTTTTGGTGCGTTGCAGCATGATACAGTTCGAAGTTGAGTTGAAAAGTACCTTCCACAGGGTCAATTGGTCCTGCGGTCGGATAAAAATCCCCCGTTCCTGAGAGAGCCCTCATGAAGATTCACGAATACCAAGGCAAGGAAATCTTGCGCCAAGCTGGTGTACCGGTGCCTCGCGGCATTCCGGCTTTCACCGTTCAAGAGGCGGTTGAAGCCGCTCAAAAATTGGGCGGCCCGGTGTGGGTTGTCAAGGCGCAGATTCATGCGGGTGGCCGTGGCAAGGGCGGCGGCGTCAAGCTGGCGCGCTCGATTGAAGATGTCAAAAAAATCGCTGGCGAGATTCTGGGCATGCAGCTCATTACCCACCAGACAGGCCCAGAAGGCCAAAAAGTCCGTCGTCTGTTGATCGAAGACGGCGCCGACATCAAAAAAGAATACTACGTGTCCGCTGTGACCGACCGTGCTAGCCAGCGCGTCGCCATGATCGTCTCCTCTGAAGGCGGCATGGACATCGAGGAAGTGGCGCACTCCACCCCCGAAAAAATCATCACCGAAATCGTGGACCCCGCCACCGGCCTGACCGAAGCGCAAGCCACCATGCTGGCCAAAGCGATTGGCGTGCCTGAAGGCTCCGTCGCCCAAGCGGTGGATGTGCTGCAAAAGGTCTACAAGGTCTACATGGACACCGATGCATCGCTGGTTGAAATCAACCCGATGATTCTGGAAGGCAACGGCGGCATCAAAGCCATCGACGCCAAGTTCAACTTTGATGCCAATGCGCTGTTCCGTCACCCAGAAATCGTGGCCTACCGCGATCTGGACGAAGAAGACCCTGCTGAAGTCGAGGCCAGCAAGTTTGACCTGGCTTACATCAGCCTGGACGGCGACATCGGTTGCCTGGTGAACGGTGCCGGTCTGGCCATGGCCACCATGGACACCATCAAGCTGTTCGGCGGCGAGCCGG
>CAZLRQ010000195.1:0-5012 GCA_964562035.1 uncultured Rhodoferax sp.
GACGGAAATCATCGTCACCTGGCACCGTCCAGCACATCTGCAGAAGATGATCCTGCGCGTCAAATTTAATGCCGGGCTCATCCTCGTAGGAGCTACCCGCCGCATCTGTCAAGGAGCGTGCGCCGGCATACTTCCAAAGCGGCCGCAAAGCCTCTTGCAGCTGTTCGAAAACAACATCGGCGCGTAAAGCCACCTGGCCATGGACATGGATCTCAAATGGGACGTTGTAGCGTGACATAGTGTTTTGAATTGTTGGTGCCCGAGACCGGAATCGAACCGGTACGCCCGTTATTCACGAAGCGGCGGATTTTAAGTCCGATGTGTCTACCTATTTCACCACTCGGGCAGCCTGTTCATTGTTAAACAAAAAGGCTTCAACAGACAACTGAGGAAGCCTTTTTGGACCAATTTAGGCCACATATTCTTGGAGGCGCGACCCAGAGTCGAACTGGGCTAGACGGATTTGCAATCCGTTGCATAACCGATTTGCTATCGCGCCTTATCTGACAAAAAAGGGAAGCTTTGCTTCCCTTTTCAAAAAACTGGAGCGGGAAAAGAGTCTCGAACTCTCGACCTCAACCTTGGCAAGGTTGCGCTCTACCAACTGAGCTATTCCCGCAAACACGCAAGTCAAAACTTACAAAAATTGAAACTGGAGCGGGAAAAGAGGTTCGAACTCTCGACCTATACCTTGGCAAGGTATCGCTCTACCAACTGAGCTATTCCCGCGTTTCAAGCCTCAAATTATAGCGTAATTTTTTAGCCTACTTTCGATATACCTCAGGAAAATGTATTCAATGCTTGATTGATCGCGCGAGATCCGGCACGGCAGCCACCACCTCTGCTGGCGTCGCAACCACCACATCATCTTCGGGTAGGGGTGTTGGCATTCTTTCCAGAGCCACCGCTAATACCTGATCAATCCAGCGGACCGGCACAATCTCCAAACCATTTTTCACATTTTCAGGAATATCCTGCAAATCTTTGGCGTTTTCCTCCGGAATCAAAACCGTCTTGATGCCACCACGCAAAGCGGCGAGCAGCTTTTCTTTCAAACCACCAATCGCGGTCACTTCACCGCGCAAAGTAATTTCGCCGGTCATAGCCACATCTCCTCGTACCGGAATGCCGGTCATTGCGGAAACAAACGCGGTGGTCATTGCCGCCCCTGCACTGGGGCCATCTTTAGGCGTAGCACCGTCTGGCACATGAATATGAATGTCACGTTTTTCGAAATATTCATCCTTGATGCCCAAGCGATGGGAGCGACTACGCACCACTGTGCGGGCAGCCTCCACAGACTCCTTCATGACATCGCCCAAAGACCCTGTTCGAGTGATGACGCCTTTGCCCGGCATCATGGCGGCTTCAATGGTCAGTAAATCGCCACCGACTTCCGTCCATGCCAACCCAACGACTTGACCGACCTGATTTTGCTGCTCGGCGCGCCCATAAGAGTATTTGCGCACGCCCAGGAAATCATTCAAGTTGTCAGCCGTCACTTTAACTTGAGGCTTCAATTGCTTGAGTTGCAATGCTTTAACAACTTTTCGGCATATTTTGGACAGCTCTCGCTCCAACGAGCGCACACCCGCCTCACGTGTGTAGTAACGAACAATATCGCGCACCGCATCGTCACCAACCAGCAACTCCTCTTCCTTCACACCATTGTTTTTTAACTGCTTTGGCAAAAGGTATTTGATGGCGATGTTGGTCTTCTCGTCCTCGGTGTAACCCGACAAACGAATCACCTCCATGCGGTCCAGCAGCGCTGGGGGGATGTTCATTGAGTTGGAAGTCGCAACAAACATGACGTCGCTGAGATCGAAATCGACCTCAACATAATGGTCACCAAACTTATGGTTTTGCTCGGGGTCCAGCACCTCCAACAACGCGCTGGAGGGGTCACCTCGAAAGTCGGTGCCGAGTTTGTCAATTTCGTCCAAAAGGAACAGGGGATTGCGCGTGCCCACCTTCGACAAACTCTGCAACACTTTGCCCGGCATGGCGCCGATATAGGTGCGACGATGCCCGCGGATCTCGGCTTCGTCACGCATACCACCCAAGGCCATACGCACATACTTTCGACCCGTGGCCTTGGCAATGGATTGACCCAAGGAGGTTTTACCTACGCCCGGAGGGCCCAGGAGACACAGTATTGGCGCCTTGACCTTGTCCACCCGCTGTTGCACCGCAAGGTATTCCAGGATGCGATCTTTGACCCGGTCAAGCCCATAGTGGTCTTCATTGAGCACTTGCTCAGCGTTGCCTAGGTCGTGTTTGATCTTGGTCTTACCCACCCAAGGCAAGCCGGTCAATACATCAATGTAGTTGCGCACCACGGTTGCTTCGGCCGACATGGGCGACATGAGTTTGAGCTTTTTGAGCTCACCTTCAGCCTTTTTCAACGCCTCTTTAGGCATCTTGGCTGACTTGATTTTTTTCTCAATTTCATCAATGTCAGCGCCATCCTCGCCCTCGCCCAACTCCTTTTGAATGGCTTTGACCTGCTCATTCAAATAAAAGTCACGCTGATTTTTTTCCATCTGACGTTTGACGCGACCGCGAATTTTTTTGTCAACATTCAAGATGTCAACTTCGCGCTCGATCTGTTCAAATAAATTTTCAAGGCGATCCTTGACGCTGGCCAAGTCCAGCACCGCTTGTTTGCTGTCAAGCTTTAGAGGCAAGTGAGCGGCAATGGTGTCGGCCAAACGTCCTGCATCGTCAATGCTGGAAATGGAGGTCAGGATTTCGGGTGGAATTTTCTTATTCAGTTTGACGTATTGGTCAAACTGCTGCATGACGGCGCGGCGCAAAGCCTCAATCTCGCTGGCTTTGCCCCGGGGTTTGACTTCAGGATCAGCCAGCATCTCAATGGGTGTGACGTTGGCAGAAAAATGCAGCTCACCTTCATCAATACGATTAACGCGCGCGCGCTGCTGACCTTCGACCAGCACCTTAACAGTGCCATCGGGCAACTTCAGCATTTGCAAAATCGTCGAAACGCAACCGACATCAAACATGTCGGTGACCAAGGGATCATCTTTCGCCGCGGCTTTTTGAGCGACCAGCATGATGCGACGATCTGCTTCCATGGCCGTCTCCAGGGCCTTGATGCTTTTGGGTCGTCCCACAAACAAGGGGATGACCATGTGGGGGAATACCACGACGTCGCGCAATGGCAGCAGTGGCAAATCGATCGGGGTAGCAGGCAGTGGGGTATGACCAGACATGGGGAAACCTTTTTGTTACCTGTTAAAAATAAATTGAAACCGGGGCGCGGCAGACTTCAAAGGATTGTCCATGTCGCGCGATGCGCCAAACTTGAATAAACACACTTGAAGACGCCCCAGTTCACGCCTTTTTGGCTGCTTCGCGGTAAACCAGCAAAGGTGGCTTGTTTTCTTCGATAGTGGACTCATCCACCACCACTTTGTCAACATTGGAAACATTGGGCAGATCAAACATGGTGTCGATCAGCGCCTGCTCCAAGATAGAGCGCAGTCCGCGCGCTCCCGTTTTTCGGGCCAGCGCTTTCTTGGCAATCGCTTTGAGCGCCAAGGGCCGAATCTCAAGATCCACGCCCTCCATCGCCAGTAACTTGCTGTACTGCTTGACCAGCGCGTTTTTGGGTTCCGTCAAAATTTGCACCAAAGCCTCTTCGCTCAGTTCAGCGAGAGTGGCAACCACCGGCATACGGCCGACCAACTCCGGAATCAAACCAAACTTGATCAAATCCTCAGGCTCAACGTCCTTGAAAACCTGGGTCAGGCTACGCTGCTCCTTGCTTTTCACGGTCGCGCCAAACCCCATACCCGACGACTCGGTCCGGTTGTCGATCACCTTTTCAAGACCAGAAAACGCACCACCACAAATGAACAGGATATTGGTGGTGTCGACCTGAACAAAATCCTGATTCGGGTGCTTGCGTCCGCCTTGCGGTGGCACGCTCGCCATCGTGCCTTCGATCAGTTTGAGCAAGGCCTGCTGAACGCCTTCACCTGACACGTCGCGCGTGATGGATGGGTTGTCAGACTTGCGGGTGATTTTGTCGATTTCATCGATGTAGACAATGCCACGTTGGGCTCGTTCCACCTCGTAATTGCAGCTTTGCAGCAGCTTGAGCACAATGTTCTCAACGTCTTCACCCACATAGCCGGCTTCAGTCAGCGTCGTTGCGTCAGCCATGACGAAGGGCACATCCAACATGCGAGCCAGCGTCTGGGCCAGCAAAGTTTTGCCCGAGCCGGTGGGACCAATCAGCAAGATATTGCTCTTGGTCAACTCAACATCGTCCTTTTTCGCTTTTTCTTTGTGGCGCAGGCGTTTGTAGTGGTTATAAACCGCCACAGCCAAGGTGCGCTTGGCCGGCTCCTGGCCAATGACGTAGTTGTCCAGGTTGGCCTTGATTTCTGAAGGGGTCGGCAAGTCGTTGCCCTCACCCTTTACTTCGGTGGTTGCCGGCAATTCGTCGCGAATGATCTCATTGCACAGGTCAATGCACTCGTCGCAAACAAAAACGGACGGACCCGCGATCAGCTTCTTGACCTCATGCTGACTCTTGCCACAAAAAGAGCAGTAGAGAGTTTTTTCGCCAGTGGAGCCTTTTTTTTCGGCCATGTGAACTACGCCTTCTTCGGAATAAGACCGAATAATATCCAAATGAAAAAACGGTGCTTTTCAAAGCAAAAAGCACCGTCAACACAACAATTTGACCGCAATCTTTGCCGCCAGGCGTTACACGCCTGACCAAATCAAGGACGCTTTGAAATCACCTGATCAATCAGGCCGTATTCCTTGCACTCTTCCGCAGACATGTAGTAATCGCGCTCGGTGTCGCGCTCAATGCGCTCCAGCGGCTGGCCCGTACGCTCGGCCAAAATTTTGTTGAGCTGCTCACGGGTTTTCAAAATCTCGCGTGCCTGAATCTCAATTTCAGTGGCCTGCCCCTGACTACCGCCCGAAGGCTGGTGAATCATGACCTTGGAGTTGGGCAGCGAAAAACGCTT
>CAZLRQ010000196.1:0-5000 GCA_964562035.1 uncultured Rhodoferax sp.
CTCACCAGCATCATCAGGCTCGACTTGGGCAGGTGAAAGTTGGTGATGAGTGCATCCACCACCTTGAACTCAAAACCCGGCGTGATGAAGATGTTGGTGTCGCCTGTGGTCTGGCCGGTTTGGGCCCATGACTCCAGCGTGCGCACGGACGTGGTGCCCACGGCCATGATGCGGCCGCCGCGCGCGCGGCAATCGGCAATGGCTTGCTGGGTGGATGCGGGCACGTCGTACCACTCGCTGTGCATCTGGTGCTCGGCCAGGTTTTCGGTTTTCACCGGCTGGAAGGTGCCCGCGCCCACATGCAGGGTGACGTGGGCGCGGTGCACGCCCATGGCGTCGATCTGGGCCAGCAGCGCGTCGTCAAAGTGCAGCGCGGCGGTGGGCGCGGCCACGGCGCCGGGGTTTTTGGCGAACACGGTCTGGTAGCGGGTGGCGTCCTCGGCCGAGTCGGTGTGGGTGATGTAAGGCGGCAGCGGCACGTGGCCGTGGCGCTCCATCAGGGTGTAGGGGTCGTCACCCGCGTCGTTGGACAGCACAAAGCGGAACAACGGGCCATCGGCATCGGGCCAGCGGCCCAAGAGCGTGGCGCGCAGGTTGTCCGTGGTGCCGGGCGCGCCGACCAGCGCCACGGTGGCGCCAATCTCGGGCTTCTTGCTCACGCGCATGTGGGCGGCCACCTGGTTGCCGGTGAGCACGCGCTCAATCAGCAACTCCAGCTTGCCGCCAGTGGCTTTCTCGCCAAAGAGGCGCGCGTTGATGACCTTGGTGTCGTTAAACACCAGCAGGTCGCCCGTTTTAAGAAGCGAGGGCAGGTCGCGAAAGATGCGGTCCACTGGTGTGGCGGCAGTGCCGTCGAGCAACTTGGAGCCGGTGCGTTCGGGGGCGGGGTGTTGGGCGATCAGGGCTTCGGGCAAAACGAAGTCAAAGTCGCTTAAAGCGTAGGTGCGGGGAGGGCTTGAGGTCATGTGCTTGAGGGGCGGACAGGCCCCGTGCCAAGTGAAGTAAAGCCCGCGATTGTCGCAGGCCAGTGGTCAGGGCTGGACTGCCAGGCCCAACAAGGCGGCCCCGTCTGCCACCGGGCCTACCAGGGTGGCCAAACCCGTGCTGAGGTTCACGGTGTAAAGCTGGGTGGCGGACGCGCTGGTGCCGCGCAGGGCGGCGTAAGCCGTGCCCGAGACATCCGCAATGTCAAACGCCACCTCTTGTAAGCCACCGGTGCCCAGCGGGCCCACGGTGCGCAACAAGCCGGTGTTGGGCGACACCACGGGTTGCTCGCCCTCAACGGAGCCCTGGGTGATGAGCGTGCCGGACTTTTGGTCGATGGCGTAGTTGGTGGTGAGGGTGTCGTCGCGCTTGTTGTAGGTGTAGGCGGCGCCCGCCAGCTCGGGCTTTTGCAGGGCCTGCTTGTCAGACTGGGCGTAGCTCAGCGCGGGGTCGGTGGCCGCCACCGCGCCCGTGTCGGGGTGCAGGCGCAGGTTTTGCCCAGAGTTGCTCACCACCCGCACACGGTCCGCCGCCGGGTTGAAGTCCACACCAAAACGCGTGCCTTGCAGAGTGACGCCGGGCCCGCTGCCTATGGCTTTGGCGGCGCCGGTAGGCACGTCCAGCGTGTACAGGCGCCCCGTGTGGCTCAGGACAAACAGCACGCCCCGCGCTACCCGAAAGTCCATGCCCACCAGCGTTTCACCGGCGGGCAAGCCCGTGACGGGGGTGCGCTGCAAGACCTTGCCCGGTTGTGCGGCGTTGACGGTTAGCAATTCCAGCTTCTGCGTCAGCACGATGAGCGTGTCTTTGCTTAGGACGACGGGCGGTGGCGGGGTGGCGCAAGCCGTTAGCGCGCCAGCCGCCAGGGCAATGCCGGCGGCCCTCAAAAAATAGCGGTGTGCGTTGTGGAATAAGGTGTTCATCCGTGGGTCTCCTGGGGCCGGGGCCATCACAATGTCGTGGCTGGGCGAGCAAGGTTAATTCAGCGCTTGGTGCACCGTTGTCTTGATTCACTGTGTGCCGTTTGTAACAGTGCAAGCCAAATCCACACGGCTGGTGGGCGTGCTGGCTCGGGTGCCCCAACGCCTGAGCCACAATCACGCCATGCCCGTTGCGCCGTCTTCATCGCCCAAGCCCAAGCCCCTGTCGGCCCCGCAAAAAGCCATGCAAAAGCTCGGCCTGGTGCGGGCCATCGACCTGGCTTTGCACCTGCCACTGCGCTACGAGGACGAAACCCGCATCGTCAAATTGAGCGAGGCGCGCGAGGGCGAGGCGGCGCAGATTGAGGGCGTGGTGACGCACTGCGAGGTCAAGCTGAGCGGCCACCGCCAGTTGCTGGTCACGCTGGACGACGGCACCGACACCTGCCTGCTGCGTTTCTTTACCTTTTACCCCTCGCACCAAAAGGCGTTGGCCGTGGGCAACGCGGTGCGGGTGCGCGGTGAGGTGCGCGGCGGCTTCATGGGCAAGACCATGATGCACCCGACCTTCAAGGCCGCGGGCGGCGAGTTGGCCGGGGCGCTCACGCCCATCTACCCGTCGGTGGCGGGTTTGCCGCAGGTCTATTTGCGCCGGGCGGTGCTGGGCGGTTTGGCGCGGGCCGAGCTGACCGAGACCATTCCCGCCCGGTATTTAAGCCAAATTGGCCTCCAGCCCTTATGCAGTCTGCGTGATGCGCTATCTTTTTTACATCAGCCCACGCCAGATGTCTCGCTGGCCACGCTGGAAGACCACAGCCACCCCGCCTGGCAGCGGCTCAAGGCCGAGGAGTTGCTGGCCCAGCAGTTGTCGCAGTTGCAGGCCAAGCGCGAACGCGACCGCTTGCGCGCCCCCGTGCTGCTGCCGGTTCACGCCAGCCCTGACGTTCAGCCGCGCTTAAACGATCCACCCGCGCCACGGGCTTTGCCGCTGCATGAGCAACTGCTGGCCACGTTGCCCTTTGCCCTGACCGCCGCCCAGCGCCGGGTGAGCGAAGAAATCGCCCGCGACCTGGCCCGCCCGGTGCCCATGCACCGGCTGCTGCAGGGCGATGTGGGTTCGGGCAAAACCGTGGTGGCGGCACTGGCAGCCGCCATTTGCATTGATGCCGGCTGGCAGTGCGCCCTGATGGCGCCCACCGAGATTTTGGCCACCCAGCACTTCACCAAATTGCTGAGCTGGCTCGCTCCGCTGGGCATCAAAACCGCGTGGCTCACCGGCAGCCAGAAGACACGAGAGCGGCGCGAAATGCTGGCGCTGATTGCCAGTGGCGAGGCCGGCCTGGTCATTGGTACCCACGCCATCATTCAGGAGAAAGTGCAGTTCAAGCGGCTGGCGCTGGCCATCATTGACGAGCAGCACCGCTTTGGCGTGGCCCAGCGCCTGGCCTTGCGCAGCAAGCTGACCCCCGAGGCGGCTGCGCACGACGCACAGCCTCAGGCCTCAAGCCATCTGCCAGCCACTTCGGCAGACTCACAGCCGCTGGAGCCCCATTTGCTGATGATGACGGCCACCCCCATTCCGCGCACGCTGGCCATGAGCTACTACGCCGACCTGGAGGTCTCCACCATCGACGAGCTGCCGCCGGGGCGCACCCCCATCATCACCAAGGTGGTGAACGACGCCCGGCGCGACGAGGTGATTGAGCGCATCCGCGCGCAGCTCACCGAGGGCCGGCAAATCTACTGGGTGTGCCCGCTGATTGAAGAAAGCGAAGCGCTGGATTTGACCAACGCCACCGAAACCCACGCGCACTTGAGCGAGGCCCTGCAAGGCACCGTCGGCCCCGATGGTGCGCCTTTGCTGGTGGGCTTGCTGCACTCGCGCATGCCGGTGGCTGAGAAGCGGGCGGTGATGGCACTGTTCACCAGCGGCGCCATGGGCGTGCTGGTCAGCACCACGGTGATTGAGGTGGGGGTGGATGTGCCCAACGCCTCGCTGATGGTCATTGAGCATGCCGAGCGTTTTGGCCTGAGCCAGTTGCACCAGTTGCGCGGCCGGGTGGGGCGCGGCGCGGCGGCCTCGGCCTGTGTGCTGCTGTATTCCACGGGCGATGCACCCCGGCTGGGCGAAACTGCGCGCGCGCGCCTGCGGGCCATGGCCGAGACCAACGACGGCTTTGAGATCGCCCGGCGCGACCTGGAGATTCGCGGGCCGGGCGAGTTTTTAGGCGCACGCCAGTCGGGCGCGGCGCTGTTGCGCTTTGCCGATTTGGCCACGGACACCGAGTTGCTGGACTGGGCGCGTGCGCTGGCACCGGTCTTGCTGGACCAGCACCCGGCCCTGGCCGAAAAACACGTCCAGCGCTGGCTGGGCACCAAAGCGGAGTATTTGAAGGCATGAAGCCGTGGATGACAACGACAGTGCGAAACCTAACGTGATGAAGAACCCAAGCAAACGCCTCGGCGTGCTCATGCTGCTGGCCGCCCTTGGCGCGGGGGCGCTGGCGCAAGGCAACTCGGACGCGCTCGGCGCGCCGGTGCTGGCCAAAGACCCCTGCAAGCGGGATGTATTGCAATACCAGGCCAATATCGATCTGGTGCGCAAAACCCTGGGCGACCCGGCTGCCGCCGAACTCGATGCCAAGTTCATGCCCAAATCAGAGTGGAACGCCGTGCTGCTGCAGGACGGCTACTGCGGTATCGCGCAGCGCCTGCGCGAGAAGAAACTGGCGCGTTAGTCGCCCGGGATTCTGGTCAGGGCGCCGTGCGCCTTATGCTCTGGCCATGCTGCGCCTCACCCAAGCCCCCAACCTGGCGATTGCCACCTTGTGGGCAGACGCGCTCGGTGTGGAGGGCATCGAGGCCAGCGTGCAGCGCCAGTACCTGAGCGGTGTGGCCGGGGAGTTGCCGCCAGACCAGTGCCTGCCCGAGGTCTGGATTCACCACGCCAGCCAGGAGGCGCGTGCCCGCGCACTGCTGCACGATTTGCAGCACGTGCCCCAGCACCGCTGGTTTTGCCGCTGTGGTGAGCTGGTGGAGGGCGGTTTTGAGCAGTGCTGGGCCTGTGGCGCCCTGATGCCGCGCTGACCTGGCCGA
>CAZLRQ010000197.1:0-4960 GCA_964562035.1 uncultured Rhodoferax sp.
CTGGTCAAGCCAAGTACGTGGCGCACAACGCCGATTTGAATCAAAGGGCTATGGAAACCCAATAAAATCCAGGGTTTCCAGCCATTCGCCGAAGATAAAAAATGACCCATACCGTTACCGAAGCCTGCATCAAATGCAAGTACACCGACTGCGTCGATGTTTGCCCCGTGGACTGCTTCCGCGAAGGCCCCAACTTTTTGACCATCGACCCCGACGAGTGCATTGACTGCGCCGTGTGCATTCCCGAGTGCCCGGTGAATGCCATTTACGCCGAAGAAGATGTGCCCAAAGACCAGCAGCACATGACTGCGCTGAACGCCGAGTTGGCCAAGCTCTCCAGCTGGAAAAGCATCACCAAGCGCAAGGCCCCCCTGCCCGACGCGGACGAGTGGAAAGACAAGACCGGCAAATTGCCCCTGTTGGTTCGCTAAGCGACGCCACGCAAGATGCAGAGCACCCTGGCCCCTCTCACCGACGTCCCGGCCAACATCCTTCCGAGCGATCCGATTGAAACCGACGCCGTCATTGTCGGCGCGGGTCCGGTCGGGCTATTCCAGGTGTTTGAGTTGGGCTTGCTGGAGATCAAGGCGCATGTGATCGATTCGCTCGATTACCCCGGCGGCCAGTGCGTGGAGTTGTACCCGGACAAACCGATTTACGACATTCCCGCCGTGCCGGTGTGCACCGGCCAGGAACTGACCAACAACCTGCTCAAGCAGATTGAGCCGTTTGGCGCCACCTTCCACTTTGGCCAGGAAGTCACCACGGTTGAAAAGCAGCTTGATGGTCGCTTTCAGGTCGAAACCTCCAAGGGCACGCGCTTTTTGACGAAGACAATCTTCATCGCTGCTGGCGTTGGTGCGTTTCAGCCCCGCTCGCTCAAGGTGGACGGGATCGAGGTGTTTGAGGGGTCGCAGCTTTTTTACAGCGTCAAAAACCCCGCTACTTTTGCCGGCAAAAATTTATTGATCGTGGGCGGCGGCGATTCTGCGCTGGACTGGGCGCTGGAGTTTGTCAAGGACACGCCGCACAAGGCCGAAAGCGTGATGCTGCTGCACCGGCGTGACGGCTTCAAAGCGGCACCGGCCAACGTGGCCAAAATGCGCGAGTTGTGCGATGCCTTTGAGATGCAGTTCATCGTCGGTCAGATTACCGGCTATGTCGAACAAGATGGGCGCCTGACGGGCGCCAAAGTAACCGGCGCCGATGGCGTGACGCGCGTGGTGCCGATGGACACGCTGCTGGTGTTTTTCGGTCTGAGCCCTAAATTAGGCCCCATTGCGCAGTGGGGCCTGGACATTGAGCGCAAGCAGCTCAAGGTTGATACTGAAAAGTTTTCAACCAGTGAGCCGGGCATTTTCGCGGTCGGTGACATCAATGTGTACCCGGGCAAAAAGAAACTGATCCTGAGCGGCTTTCATGAGTGCGCCTTGGCTGCTTTTGGCGCCATGCCGATCATTTCGCCCGAGAAAAAGGTGTTTCTGCAGTACACCACCACCAGTCCCAAGCTGCACAAAGTCTTGGGCGTCGAGTCACCGGTGTTCGACTGAGTCGCTAGAATTCAACCCGCGTCTTTGACCGAGACGCAAACGCTAGGGGTGTTGCCCGGCTTGCAAGCAAGCTGTGCGACTGAGAAAGTCCCTTTGAACCTGATTGAGGTAATCCTCGCGCAGGGAAGCAGCTCACAGACCAGAAATTGCCCCTTTCTCGGGCAACCCACTTTCTGGAGTGGAGCGAGCCCACCTGCCCTAGATTCCAGCCTGCCCGTACTGACCCTCGCTCAGGACGGGCTTGAGTTGACCTACCTGTTGGAGTAGCGGATGAAAATTGTGATTTTGGGTGCCGGATTGATGGGGCGCTTGCTTGCTTGCGAATTGGCCCGCGCGGGTCATACGCTGGAGATGTTTGACACCGGTGGATCCGATGCCAATTTGTCTGCCGCCCGCGCCGCCGCCGCCATGCTGGCACCGCTGGCCGAATCAGCCGTCACGGAAATGCCGGTGGTGCAAATGGGTGTCTATGGCTTGCGGCGTTGGCCCGCGCTGTTGGCCCAGTTGGACGCGCCCGTATTTTTTCAGCAAAAAGGCACGTTGGTGATCTGGCACCGGCAAGATGCGGGCGAGGCCGACCGATTCACACGGCAGCTCGATGCCACTCATGTTGCCCTGCCCCAGCTCCCACGCGCCCAGCGGCTGAACGCCGAGGGCTTGGCCGCCCTTGAGCCGTCGCTGGGCAGCCGCTTTCCACGCGGCTTGTACCTGCCCGGCGAGGGGCAACTGGACAATCACCAACTACTGGCCGCCCTGCTGCTGCAACTGCAAACCATGGCGGTGACAATCCACTGGGGACAATCTCGGTCACCTGCCGACTTTTCGCCCGGACAGACTGGGCAGCCCGACTGGGTGTTTGACTGCCGTGGACTGGGGGCGCATGACCGCTGGACGACGTTGCGCGGGGTGCGCGGTGAAATCGTTACGCTGCATGCGCCAGAAGTGACGCTGTCGCGCCCCACCCGCTTGATCCATCCGCGTTACCCAATCTACATTGCCCCCAAAGAGAATGGCATTTTTCGCATTGGCGCGACCGAAATTGAATCAGATGACCGCTCTCCCATCAGCGTGCGCTCCACCCTGGAGTTGCTCAGTGCGGCCTACTCGGTGGACAGCGGCTTTGCCGAGGCCCGGGTCATCGATTTGGTTACCCAATGCCGTCCCACCCTGCCCGACAACCTGCCCGCCATTCGGCGCTTGGGTGAGCGCGTCTTGCAAGTCAACGGGCTGTACCGCCATGGTTACCTCATTGCACCCGCGGTGCTGGACGTGGTGATGGAACTGTTCAACACGGGCGCATCTGCCTTGGCCGGCCAATTCCCCATCAAACTACTCAGTGAAAAAGGCGAAGCCCTGTGAACGTGTTTATCAACCAAGTTCCCCATCAACTGGCGGACGGCGCGACGCTGATGGACGCCATCACCCTGCTCCAGGCTCGCCCACCTTTCGCCGCCGCCATCAATCTGCAATTCATTCCCAAGTCGCACTATGCGCAGCAATTGCTGCAGGCGGACGACCGCATTGACATCATTGCCCCGGTAACCGGGGGCTAAGGACCACACACCATGAGCACACCAACGACACGCCCTGCCGAACCGCTGGTTTTATACGGCCAGACCTTTGAGAGCCGACTCTTGCTGGGAACCTCACGCTACCCGTCGCCGCATATTCTGGAACGGGCGGTGCGCCTGGCCAAGCCCGCCATGCTGACTGCTTCGTTGCGGCGACAAAACGTGAGCGCTGACAACACCGGCAACCAATTCTGGGATTTGCTGCGTGACTTGAACGTGCCCGTGCTGCCCAACACGGCGGGTTGCCACAGCATTCAGGAAGTTTTCACCACTGCGCAGATGGCGCGTGAAGTATTTGACACCCCCTGGATCAAGCTTGAACTCATTGGCGACGACTACACCCTGCAACCCGACACCCTGAACCTGGTGGAAGCCGCCGACCGGCTGATCAAGGACGGCTTCAAGGTCTTGCCTTACTGCACAGAAGACTTGATTTTGTGCCAGCGCCTGGTGGATGTCGGTTGTCAGGCCGTGATGCCATGGGCGGCACCGATTGGCACCGGCAAAGGCCCCATCAACGGTTATGCCCTGCGCACCCTGCGTGATCGCCTTTCGGTGCCGATGCTGGTTGATGCCGGACTGGGCCTGCCATCGCATGCCTGCCAGGTGATGGAGTGGGGCTTTGACGGCGTGTTGCTCAACTCGGCCGTGGCCCTGGCGCAAGACCCGGTGGCCATGGCAGGCGCATTTGCCAGCGCCACGCAAGCGGGCCGCGACGCATTTTTGAGCGGCGCCATGGCTGAACAGCAAGCTGCCCAGGCCAGTACACCTGTGCTGGGCACTCCTTTTTGGCACCAAACCTGAGCGCTCAAGGGAATGAACACACAAGACACATTGGCACAAGCCATCATCGCAGCGCACGGCGACCTTGCGCTGCCAACTGACACACACACAAATGTTCAATTTGGCAGTGACAACCTGACCTACCGCGCAGCCAAGCAGGCGGCACGTGCTCTCGGGTTTATCGACATTGACGCCGAGTGCGTGGCCAAAGCGTGGCAGGCCCAAGCAGAGCGCACAGGTGAGACCAACCCCACGCGCTGGCCTGTCAATGCGGTCGACTTTGGTCTGCGCCCCTGGCCACGCGAAGATGCATTTGCCCCCTGCCCTCACCAGTTGGGCCTGTATGCGGTGCTGCCTGATGCAGACTGGGTGGGGCGCATGGCCCGGGCGGGCGTACCCACTGTGCAACTGCGTTTCAAGTCGGACAACGCTGAAGTCATTAAAAGCGAAGTTGCTGCCGCCGTTGACGCCATCAAAGGCACACAGGCTTTGCTGTTCATCAATGACCACTGGCAAGCCGCCATAGACGCCGGTGCCTATGGCGTTCACCTCGGCCAGGAAGACATGGACATTGCAGATTTGAACGCCATCAAGGCAGCGGGCCTGCGCTTGGGACTGAGCAGCCATGGTTACGCTGAAATGCTGCGTGCAGACCAGGTGAGCCCCAGTTATATCGCCATGGGGGCGGTCTTTGCCACGACGCTCAAGCGCATGCTCACCCCACCCCAAGGCACAGGGCGACTGCACGCTTATGCCCGTCTGATGCGGAACTATCCGCTGGTGGCCATTGGCGGCATCGATGCGAATCGAATGAGCGACGTGTTGGCCAGCGGCGTTGGCTCAATCGCCGTCGTCCGTGCACTGGTTGCGGCAGAAAAACCTGAAGAGATCGCCAACGCTTTGCAAGCGCTCATCAAGCAAAAGACCGAGGCCGTTTCGACGAGCGCAGCGCGAAGCCATTTTCCCCTCCTGATTGCTTGAAAAATGCCGTTATAATTTGAGGCTAGATTCCTCGATAGCTCAGTTGGTAGAGCGCCGGACTGTTAATCCGTAGGT
>CAZLRQ010000198.1:0-4947 GCA_964562035.1 uncultured Rhodoferax sp.
GCCTCGCGCGCCACGTCGGTACCGCGGCCCCCCATCGCCACCCCCACATGCGCGGCCTTCAGGGCCGGCGCGTCGTTCACACCGTCACCCGTCATGGCCACGACCTCACCGCTGGCTTGCAGCGCTTGCACGATGCGCAGTTTTTGCGCCGGGGCAATGCGGGCACACACGCGCACCGTCTGCAGGCGCGTCCGCAATTCAGCGTCACTCAAAGTTGCCATGGCGTCGCCGGTCAGCAGCGCTTCATCGGCGGCGGCGTCGGCACTGGGCAGCAGGTGCGCTTGCCGGGCAATGGCGCGGGCCGTGGCCGGGTAATCGCCGGTGATCATCACCACCCGAATACCGGCGCTGAAGCACTGCGCCATGGCCTCGGGAATCTCGGGGCGCAGCGGGTCGGCCAGGCCCAGCAAACCGACAAATTGAAACGCAAAGTCGTGCTCAAGCGCGGGCCAATCTTCGCCCTCAAAGCGCGCTTGCGCCACGCCCAGCACGCGCAAACCTTGCGCGGCCATGGCGTCCACTGCCGTGGCAATGCGGTGTTGCGTCTTCGCGTCCAGGTGGCACAGGTCAACAATGGCCTCGGGGGCGCCTTTGGCGGCCACCACATGGGCCTCGCCAACCACCGCGCGCCAGACATGCGACATGGCGCGCAGCTCGGGCGTCAGGCCGTAGGCCTGCATCAGGGTCCAGTCGTGGTGCAGGTGCTCGGTGTCTTGCAAAAAGTGCTGGCCCAGCCGGTGAAAGGCCTTCTCCATGGGGTCAAACGGGTCGGTCACGCTGGCCAAAATGGAGAACTCCACCAGGGTGTGAAAGACCTCGGGCAGCTCCGTGCGGCTGGCGTAGTCAATGCTCAGCTGCTCGCCCGGCTGAGCGGCATCGCCTGGCCCGACGGGCGCTGCTTCGGCATACAACTGCGCCACGGTCATGCGGTTTTCGGTGAGCGTGCCGGTTTTGTCCACGCACAGCACCGAGGCCGCACCCAGGGTCTCAATGGCCGCCAGGCGCCGGGTCAGCACGTTTTGCCGGGACAAGCGCCAGGCGCCCAGCGCGGGAATCACCGTCAGCACCACGGTAAATTCCTGCGGCAGCATGGCCATGGCCAGCGCAATGCCAGCCAAAAGCGCGGCCAGCCAGTCGCCGCGCAGCAGGCCGTAGGCCAGCACCAGCAGCACGCTGGTGGCCAGCGCCAGCAAGGCCAGTATTTTCACCAGCCGGGCGGTTTGCTTCTTCAAAGGCGAGGGCTCGGGCTTCAGGGCTTGCAGCGCGCTGCCAATGCGCCCCATCTCGCTGCGCGCCCCAGTGGCCGTCACGCGCGCCAGGCCATGCCCACTGACCAGCAGGGTGCCAGAAAACAAGGCCGAGTGGTCATCGCCACCGGGCCGGGCAAGCGCTGCCGCAGCCTGGTTGACCGCCGCGATTTTGCGCACCGGCACCGGCTCGCCGGTCAACAGGGACTCATCCACCTGCACCTCGCTGCCGCTGATCAACACGGCGTCGGCCGCAATGCGATCGCCCTCGGCCAGCACCAGCACATCGCCGCGCACCACGTCCAGGCCGGCAATGCGCAGCGGCTGGCCGTCGCGCAATACCAGCGCGCGCGGGCTACTGAGGTCGCGCAGGGCCGCCAGCGCCTTTTCAGTCTTGCCCTCTTGGTACAGGGTCAGGCCCAGCACCAAGAGCACAAAGCCAAACAGAATCAGCCCCTCGCGCAGATCGCCCAGCAGCAGATAAAGCACGCCTGCAGCCAGCAACAACAGAAACATCGGCTCGCCCAGGGTCTCGCGGGCAATCAACCCCAAGCTGCGCCGCTGGTCGCCGGGCAGCGCATTGGGGCCATCCTCCTGCAGGCGCTGCGCCGCCTCGGTGGCGCTCAGGCCTTGATCAGACGCTTGTAAAACCATTGCATCCCTCCTTCAACGGCTAGCAGGTAGCACACCAGCATAAGCCCCAAGGTGGGCTAGCCCGGTGCGAAACCGCACAGACGCGAAAAAGAACTACAACCCCTACGGTCATCACACCGGCACCCGCAACAAGTTTTTACAACTTGGTTCGCGGCCAACAACTCACTTTAAGAAAGCCTTAATCTGGCCGCGTTTCAATACATCCACCAGCAAACACTGGCCTTCAAACTTCTACTCAATACACCATGAAAACACTCCTCATCAGCGCCCTTCTCGTTGCCATTTCCAGCGCCGCCTTCGCCGGTCCTACCTGCAATGTGCCTAAAGACAAATGGATGAAAGAAGCCGATTTCAAAGCCGCTCTGACCGCGCAGGGCTACCAGATCAAGACCTTCAAGGTCAGCAAAGGCGAGTGCTATGAGATCTATGGTTTCGACAAGACAGGCAAGAAAGTAGAAATCTACTTCGACCCAGCCACCGCTGCGATCCTGGAAACCAAGTAAGCGTTTCCCACCCGCTGCGCCCTGCGCCGCAGCGGGATAGCCGCACCGCCCCACTCGGGGCGTTCAACTCCCTCTTCCCAGCGCCCTGCTCTCGCCATGACCACACCCACTCCCCCCGTCGAAGCCCGTCCCGTCTGGGACCTCTTTGTGCGCATTTTTCACTGGACCCTGGTGTCCTGTGTGATGGTCAATTACTTTGTGCTCGATGACGGCGAAAGCATTCACGAATGGCTAGGCTACCTGGCCTCGGCATTGGTCGTGGCGCGCGTGGTGTGGGGCTTCATCGGCTCGCCATACGCCCGGTTCGCCAACTTCTTTCCGACACCACGCCGGCTGCAACACCACGTCAGCCAATGGGTGCAGGGCAAGCCCGAGATGCACTGGGGTCACAACCCCATGGGCGCCTTGATGATGCTGGCCCTGATGGGCCTGGTGCTGGGGCTGGGCGTGAGCGGCTGGATGCAAACACTGGACGCCTTTTGGGGCGAAGAATGGCTGCAGGACTTACATGAACTGCTGGGCAATGTGTTGATTGGCCTGGTGACACTGCATGCGTTGGCCGCCATCGTGATGGGTCGCCTGGAGCGCACCCGCTTGATTCGCGCGATGGTGACAGGCATCAAAGAACGCTGGTGAAATCCGGCCTGAAGCCCACCGTGCCCGCCCCACCGGCTAACTGGATACCTCATGCGCAAGACTTCTGCATTTTTCAAGCCTCTGGCCCCGCTGGCTTTGTGCGCGGTGCTGCTCACGGGCTGCAACGCCACAGCGAAGTGGGACCAGGAATACACCTGCACGGGTCAGGAGCAATCCAACACCGCCTTCAACGGTGACGGCCCGGCCCATGCCATCGAAAAAACCTACCCGATGACGATCGACTTCCACCGGCGCTCCGACAAAGTCTTCGTGAAAACCTATGTCGCCAACCTGGAATCTGACACCGCCAAGAGCCTGCACTTTGCGGGCAAAAACCCAACCGCCTGGCTCTCGGGGCAGTTTGAGCCAGCCACCGGCCAGCTAGCGCTGGTAGAAGGTCGTCGCCTGAATATCGCTGGGCGTACCCAGCTCATACGAACCAGTGGCCAATACACCTGCCACGGACGCGGTTGACCGACTGAAGTCAGTGACAACGCCGGGGCGGTGAGCCCTCGGCGGGCCAGGGCGTTGAACTCAGTACCCGGCGGGGCGCGCTGACGCGCCAGAGGGTTTGAAGCGCTCACGCAAGCCGTGGGCGGCGGCGCCGAGCAGGATGGTGTCAACCCCCACAGCCACAAACCGGGCACCCGCGTCCAGCCAGCGGCGGGCCTGGGCCTCGCTGGTGTCGATGATGCCGGGCGCCTTGCCGGCCTGGAGGATGCGGCGAATGCCGTCCTCAATGGCGGCCTGCACCGCCGGGTGGCCGGGGTTGCCCGGAAAACCCATGGAGGCCGACAAATCAGCCGGGCCGATAAACACACCATCCACGCCCGGCGTGGCGGCAATGGCGTCCAGATTGTTCATGGCTTCCACCGTTTCGGCCTGCACCAGCAAGCACACCTGCGCGTTGGCCTCATGAATGTAGTCAGGGTAGGCCTGCCAGCGCGAGGACCGCGCCAGCGCACTGCCCATGCCGCGCACGCCGTCGGGCGGGTAACGCATGGCGGCGGCCAGTTGGGCGGCCTGGGCAGCGGTGTCCACCATGGGCACCAGCAGGGTCTGCACGCCCAGGTCCAGGTATTGCTTGATGAGCGCCGTCTCGCCCACGGGCACGCGCACCACCGGGTGGCTACCGGGACCGTCCAGTGCGCTGGTGGCGCTGGCAATGGCCTGCAACTGCGCCAGCACCGAACGCAGGTCGTTGGGGGCGTGTTCACCGTCAATCAGCAGCCAGTCAAAACCAGTGCCGGCCAGAATCTCGGCACAGTAAGGGTCTGCCAGGGCCAGCCACAGGCCGAACTGGGCCTGCTGGTTTTGCAGGGCTTGTTTGAAGGGGTTAATCGGTGTTTTCATCATGAATAGGGCATGGCAAGGAAGCGTGGGACGTGAACAGGCCGAAGCCGAATCAGTTTAAACCGCTGCAGGTACGCCTCGATCCAGCGTCCGTTACGCAGGGCGAAGACCTCGGCCCCGTCACACCCAACTACGCTGTAATTGCATACAGTAACATCCAGCCATGGCCAAAGAAAAAACTATCTACGTCTGCACAGACTGCGGCGGCACCAGCCCCAAGTGGTTGGGCAAATGCCCCAGTTGCAACGCCTGGAACACGCTGATCGAGTCCGCACCCGAGAGCAGCGCGCCCACCAAAAACCGCTTTGCCTCGCTGGCCAAGACGGCCGAGATTGCGGTGCTGGGCGACATTGACGCGGTCGACATGGCGCGCACGCCCACCGGGCATGAGGAGCTGGACCGCGTGCTGGGCGGCGGCATGGTGGAAGGCGGCGTGGTGCTGATTGGCGGCGACCCCGGCATCGGCAAGTCCACGCTGCTGCTGCAGGCACTCGACTCGCTGCAGCGCAGCGGCCAAAACACCTTGTATGTGACGGGCGAAGAAAGCGGTGCGC
>CAZLRQ010000199.1:0-4936 GCA_964562035.1 uncultured Rhodoferax sp.
TGCTGCGCTCCAGCGTGACCTGAAGCCCGTCAATGTCAACGCCCTGGATCATGATGGTGTTGAGCAGCGCAACCGGCAGTTCCGCGACGGCCACCACCCGGGTGCCGTCGGCCAGTTTGATGAACCGCGCCAGGTACAGCACCGGCTCCGCGCTGGCCAGGCTCAGCGTCGGTGCGCTGATGGTCAGGGTGGACACCGGGTGAGCCAGGGCTTTGTCCAGAAAGCCCTTTGGCAGATTCAACGTCAAATCAGCACCGCTCGGGTTGGACGAGGCCAGCACCCGGCCTTGGGCGTCCATCAGCAAGGTCACGCCCACCAGAAGGTTTTGTTGCGTGGACACCCGCAGCAGCCGGTTGGCGGCGCTGGCGTCGATCCAGTCAGAAACCAGACCGGACAGCCCGAGCAAATCGTCCGTGCTGGCCAGCAGCACGTCCACCCCCAGCAAACTCCGGTTCAATGCGGCCTCTGCACCACTTACAAATCGCACGGCCTCCGCCTCACTGTGCCTCAGGGCGGTTTGTCGGGCGGTCCAGATCAGGGTAACGGCGGCCAAGCCCAGGGTGAGCAGAAAGACCCCGGTCAGCCCGATCATGCCCAGTCGGGTTCGCTTGCGTAGCAACGGGGTCATTGCGCCAGCGGCACCGTCAAGCCTTGGGCGGCACCCACAGTCTGGTTCCAGACTACGGCACACTGGCTACCACAGCGCGCCAGCCAGCGCGGCAAGGTTGTGTCTTTGAGCAAGGTCTGGCGGCGGCGCTCGTCCTGTGCGCTCACGGCCACCTCGGTCATGCGGCCTTTTTGCCCCGTGCGGCAGCCTGAGGCGCCCGTGTTGCAGGCCATGCCCTCGGCCGTTTCGCGCTCACTTTCAGCCCAGATGGCGGTTTCCAGTTTGGGCAGTTCCCGGCTCAGCAGTGCCCGCAACTCGGGCGGCAAGGCGTCCCAGGCGCCCCGGTTGGCAGCAAAAATAGCCAGGCCCCAAGTGATGGGCATGGAGTGCACATAGTGGGTGACTTCATGCAGCCCCAAGGTGTTGCCGGACATGGTGCCGGTGATGGCGCATTCGGTGTTGTGGGATGCCATGCTGGCCATGATTTGCGCAAACCCGGTCAGTACCGGTACGCCGCCCAAGGCCTTCACAAAGTCCGCCTGTGTGGGCGACGACACGCGCACGCGCCGCCCCGTCAGGTCGTCCAGGCTGGCCAGCGGCTTGGCGCAGAAAAACACCTGGGCCGGGTAAATATAAATTGCCAGCGCCTCCACGCCATGGCGTTCGCGCAGTTCATTTTGCAAGTAGGGCCGAAAGGCGGCCAGGTTCTTTTTCAGGCTGGCCAGGTTGGGGTTGAGCCCGGCCAGGTCAGGCGCACTGAACTGGGGGCGCTGCGTGGCCAGTGCCGACAGCAAAGTGGTGCCGAAAGGCACAACGCCGAGTTGCATCATGCGCAGCATGTCAGCGCCGGGCACGCCGGCTTGGTCAAACGGAACAATGTCTGCGTCAAACTTGCCACCGCTCAGCCGTGCCAGTTCTTTCGTCCAGAAAGGTTCCTCGTTGCGGGTGAATTGGTTCAGGGACGCGAGGCCACCCACTATTTGCAATTTGAGTGGCGGTGCGGGTTGCGCCGCCACCGGATGGCTCGCCCAAGCCAGAGCCCAGCACAGGACGGTGATCACACGCAAGCCGTGTGTCGACAAGGGAAAGAAAAACATAAGCAGGGCCGGCAGGGCGGGCAAAAAAACGCGGGCAAGATAGCTTTCAATATTTTCTCAGGAATGTGACAAGTCCCCCCGCAACCCGGGTGAAGATTTTGTGCCTCTTCATTGGGCAGCGCTTCATGGCAACATGCAGACTGTTACAAAACGAAGGAGATTTCCCATGACAACCCAGCAGTCCCGCGCGATTCAGATTGACCAAACCGGCGGTCCGGAGCAACTCAAACTTGTGACCGTGTCGGTGGGTGAGCCCGGGCCGGGCGAGATACGCATCCGCCACCATGCCGTGGGGCTGAACTTTATTGACGTGTACCAGCGCAGCGGCCTGTACCCCTTGCCCCTGCCATTGCAGTTGGGCATGGAGGCCGCGGGCGTGATTGAGGCTGTGGGCGAGGGCGTGACGCACCTGCAAGTGGGCGACCGCGCCGCCTACGCCAGCCAGCCCCCCGGCAGCTACTGCGACCTGCGCGTCATGCCCGCCAAGTGCGTGTGCAAGTTACCTGACGCCATTTCCTTCGAGACCGGTGCGGCCATGATGCTCAAGGGCCTGACCGCGCAGTACCTGCTCAAGCGCACCCAGCCGCAGGGTGGCTTGCAAAGTGGTGACTTTGTGCTGTTTCACGCCGCTGCCGGTGGCGTGGGGCTGATGGCCTGCCAGTGGGCGCGGGCCATGGGGCTGCAGTTGATTGGCACCGCCGGCTCGGACGCCAAATGCGCGCTGGCCAAAGACAACGGTGCCGCGTTTGTCATCAACTATTCAACAGAAGATTTTTCAGCGCGGGTGAAAGACATCACCGGCGGGCGCGGCGTGAAGGTGGTTTATGACTCGATTGGCAAGGACACCTGGGACAAGTCGCTGGACTGCCTGGCCCCGTTTGGGCTGATGGCCAGCTTTGGCAACGCCTCGGGCCCGGTGGCGCCGTTTGCCCCCGGCTTGCTCGGCCCCAAAGGGTCGCTGTACCTGACGCGCCAAACCCTGTTCACCCACATTGCCACGCGTGAAAGCACGCAGGCCATGGCCGATGACTTGTTTGCGGTGGTGAGCAGTGGCGAGGTCAAGGTTCACATTGACCAGCGCTTCAAACTGGAAGACGTGCAGCAGGCCCACCGGGCCCTGGAGGCCCGCCAGACCACGGGCTGCACGATTTTGACTTTATAAGCCTTTTAGGGCTCTAGCCCTTGCTGGGTCTGCGTGAGTAGCTATTGATTTTGATGCTGCTCACGCCCCCCACGCAACCCATACTCAACTGGTTTTAGCGCCCGCGCCGCACGCGCAGCAGCTCGTCCAGAATCAAGCAGACGGCACCGATGGTGATGGCGCTGTCGGCAATGTTGAACGCCGGAAAATGCCAGCCGCGCCAGTGGAAGTCCAGAAAGTCCACCACGTAGCCATACAGCACGCGGTCAATCACATTGCCAATGGCACCGCCCAGAATGCAGGCCATGGCAAAGGCAAACAGCTTTTGCCCGCTGTGTGATTTGAGCAGCCAGATGATGACGCCGGCGGCAACCACCCCAATCACCGTGAAAAACCAGCGCTGCCAGCCGCCAGCCCCGGCCAGAAACGAGAACGCCGCGCCACTGTTGTGCACGCGCACCACGTTGAAGAAGCTCGTCACCCGCGTGCTGTCTCCAAGCTGGTAGTAGCCCAAAATCAGCACTTTGGTGAACTGGTCGGCAATCAGCAGGATGAGCGCCAGGCCCAGCCACTGCAGCATGGTGCCGCCACCACCGGCCACGGGTTTGAAGCCGGTTTTAAAGCCGGACTTGACGGGCGCACCGCCGGGCTTGCGCGCCATCAGGCCACCGTGCGGGCTTCACCCGCACCAAACAGGTTGCTGGTGCAACGGCCGCAAATGGTGGGGTGCGCGGGGTCTGCGCCCACGTCGTCACGGTAATGCCAGCAGCGCTCGCATTTAACGGCATTTGAGGCGCTAGCCCTTATGGATAAAGCGTCACCAGCTATTAAGTCAATAGCAGAGGTGATGAACACAAACTTCAGGTCATCGCCCAGGCTGGCCAGCAGCGCGTGGTCTTCTGCACCGAGTGTGAGTTCCACATTGGCTTGCAGCGAGGAGCCCACCTGGCCGTCGGCGCGCAGGTTCTCGATGTCTTTGTTGGCAACATCGCGAATCTCGCGAATGCGACTCCACTTGGCCAGCAAGGCCGCGTCAGGCGCGTCAAACTGCACGTAGGTGTCCAGAAAAATGCTTTCCTTGGAGAGCGCTGGCGTCTTGCCCTCGGTGCCCAGCACGGCCCAGGCTTCCTCCGCCGTGAAGCTCAAAAACGGCGCCATCCAGCGCAGCATGGCCTGGGTGATTGTCCACAAGGCGGTTTGCGCGCTGCGGCGGGCCAGCGACTTGGGTGCGGTGGTGTAGAGCCGGTCTTTGAGCACGTCCAGGTAGAACGCGCCCAGGTCTTCCGAGCAGTAAATCTGCAGCTTGGCCACCACGGGGTGAAACTCGTAAACGGCGTAATGCGCCAGGATGTCGGCCTGCAACTGGGCGGCGCGGCTCAGGGCGTAGCGGTCAATCTCCAGCATCTGGTCCAGCGGCACGGCGTCCACCGCGGGGTCAAAGTCGCTGACATTGGCCAGCAAGAACTTGAGCGTGTTGCGCACGCGGCGGTAGGTGTCCACCACGCGGGCCAGGATTTTGTCGTCGCCGGCAATGTCGCCAGAGTAGTCGCTGGCCGCCACCCACAGGCGGATGATTTCGGCGCCGAGTTTCTTCGACGTTTCCTGCGGGTCCACGCCGTTGCCGGCGCTCTTGCTCATCTTGTGGCCCTTGCTGTCCACCGTGAAGCCGTGCGTCAGGATGCTCTTGTAGGGCGCGCGGTCGTACATGGCGCAGGCGGTCAATAGCGACGAGTGGAACCAGCCGCGGTGCTGGTCGTGGCCTTCGAGGTACAGGTCGGCCTCTGGGCCGCTTTCATGCCCGGCGCCGGCGTGCGAGCCCTTGAGCACGGTGGTGTGGGTGGTGCCGGAGTCAAACCAGACTTCCAGAATGTCGGTGCTCTTGGTGTACTGGTCGGCATCCAGCGCGCCCACTTGGGCAAAGATATCGTCGGTGCTGGCCACGCTCCAGGCCTCAATGCCACCGGCTTCGATCATGTTGGCTGCCAGATCGAGAATCTCCATGGTCAGGGGATGCAACTCGCCACTGTCTTTGTGCAGGAAGAAGGGCAGGGGCACGCCCCAGCTGCGCTGGCGCGAGATGCACCAGTCGGG
>CAZLRQ010000200.1:0-4928 GCA_964562035.1 uncultured Rhodoferax sp.
CTGCTGTGGGTGGGCTGGTTCGGTTTCAACGCCGGCTCGGCACTGGAAGCCAACGGTTTTGCGGCTTTGGCCTTCATCAACACCTTTGGCGCCACAGCGGCTGCCGTGTTGGCCTGGTGCCTGGGTGAATCGCTGATGCGCGGCAAAGCGTCCATGCTGGGTGCTGCTTCTGGCGCCGTGGCGGGTCTGGTGGCAATCACGCCAGCCGCAGGCAACGTCGGTATCGGTGGTGCTTTGGTGATTGGTACTGTGGCCAGCTTCGCTTGCCTGTGGGGTGTGAATGGCCTGAAGAAAATGCTGGGTGCAGACGACTCCCTGGACGTGTTCGGCGTCCACGGCATCGGCGGCATTGTGGGCGCGCTGTTGACCGGCGTGTTCAACTCCCCAGCCTTGGGTGGCCCGGGCTACGTGGCTGACTGGGTGACCGTCACCATGGTGACCGCTGCCGACTACTCCATCGCTTCCCAAGTCTGGATTCAGGCCAAAGGCGTGCTCATCACCATCGTGTGGTCGGGTGTGGTGTCGTTCCTGGCCTTCAAACTGGTGGACCTGACGATTGGTCTGCGGGTCAGCGAAGAAGACGAGCGCGAAGGCTTGGACATCTCTTCGCACGGCGAGACTGCTTACAACCGTTAATCAGACTGTTGCTGGCCAAGCCGGCAACCGCATTCGGTACACAACCCACCCGCGCCTTTGGCCCGGGTGGGTTTTTTTATGCCCGGAGGTCAGGGCACAATGCCGTCGAGCCCATGTCCAAACCGGTGTCGTCGCCGAACGCCACCTGCAAGAAAGACCTTCATGAACCCATCCGCTGCTGACTGGCAACTTGTTACCCCTCACCTTTGTGCGTTGGGGGAATCGCCGTTTTGGCACCCGCTGGAGCAGGCGCTGTACTGGGTGGACATTCCCGGCAAACAAGTGTTGCGCGCCAACATTTACATGGGCACCGTCGAGGCCTGGGACCTGCCCTCCGAGCCCGGCTGCATTGCGCCTGCCGCCAATGGCGGTTGGGTGATAGCGCTACGCAGCGGCGTGTTCCGCGCCACAGCCTGGGGTGGCCCCTTGACCCACCTCGCCACGCTGGACTACGACCCCGCCCACATGCGCGCCAATGACGGCAAGTGCGACGCGCTGGGCCGCTTCTGGATTGGCACCATTGACGAGACCAAACTGGCCCGTAACGCCGCGCTCTACATGCTGGACTGCCGCAGCGGCACCCCCACCCTCACCCGCAAAACCGACCCCGCCACCCTGCCGGTGACCACCGCCAACGGACTGGCCTGGAGCCCCGACAACCGCACCCTGTACTGGGCCGACACGCCCAGCCACACCGTGCACGCCTGGGACTTTGACCTGGACCAGGCAACCATGAGCGGCCACCGCCGCTTTGCCCACGTTGACGCCAAACCGGCGGGCTGGCAGTTTGACCCCGCCATGGATGACAGCGCTTACAACGGCGGCTACCAAGGCCGCCCCGACGGCGCGGCCGTGGACGTGCAGGGCAACTACTACGCCGCCATGTTTGAAGGCCGCCGCCTGTGCAAATTTGCCCCCGATGGCCGCTTGCTGGCCGAATGGCCCACACCGGCGCAGTGCCCCACCATGCCCTGCTTTGGCGGCGAAGACCTGAAAACCCTGTTCATCACCACCGCGCGCCACGGCCGCAGTGCCGCCGAGCTGGCGCAGTTTCCCGACTCAGGCGGCGTGTTTTCCATGCGGGTTGACGTGCCCGGCTTGCCCGTGAACCTGTTTCAAGACTAATTTTTTGAACCCACCGGTTTCAAAAAATTCAAACCACACCGGCGTGTGGCCCCTTAACATGCACCGCGGCGCCTGATGCGCCGCCACCGCACTGACCAATACACGCACCCCATGGACTCAACGCTCAAGCACATCACCGACCGCATTCAGGCGGCCGCTGCCGACCGCACCCCGCTGCGCATCCGCGGTGGCGGCAGCAAAGACTTTTACGGCCAATCGCTGCAAGGCGAGGTGCTGGACATGCGCCCGCTCACCGGCATCACCAGCTACGAGCCCACCGAGTTGGTGGTCACCGTGCGCGGCGGCACACCAGTGGCCGAGCTGGAAGCCGTGCTGGCAGAGCGTGGCCAATGCCTGGCGTTTGAACCACCGCACTACACGTTTTCCACCCCAAATGCAGCAGCCACCTGCGGCGGCATGGTGGCCGCCGGCCTGAGCGGCCCGGCGCGCGCCAGCGTGGGCAGCCTGCGCGACTATGTCCTGGGCATGAGCCTGCTCAACGGTCGGGGCGAGTTGCTGACCTTTGGTGGCCAGGTCATGAAAAACGTGGCGGGTTACGACGTCTCGCGCCTCATGGCCGGCGCCTTGGGAACGCTGGGTGTGCTGACCGAGATCTCGCTCAAGGTGCTGCCAGCGGCGCCGGCCGAAGCCACGCTGGTGTTTGCGCTGGACCAGGCCCGGGCACTGGCCAAGCTGCACCAGTGGGGCGCCCAGCCGCTGCCGCTGAACGCCAGTTGCTGGGTGCGCGACGACACCGCCCCCGGCAAGCCCGAGTTGCTGTTTGTGCGGCTGCGCGGTGCCGTAGCCGCCGTGGAGTCGGCGTGCGAAAAAATGACCCGCGACGTGCCCGGCCAGCGCATGGACAACGCCGTCGTGGCCCCGGACTGGCAAGCCTGCCGGAATTTGACACTGCCGTTTTTCAGCGCCCCCAGCCCGCAAGATGCGGCGTCAGCCCTGGGCCTGTGGCGCCTGAGCGTGCCACAGACCGCGCCCATGCTCGACCTGCCGTGGCCGCAACTGGTGGAGTGGCACGGTGGCCAGCGCTGGCTGCGCGCGCCCATGTCGGCCCACGCCGCACTGCGCGAGGCCGCCACCGCCGTGGGCGGTACCGCCACCCTGTTTGTGCCGCCTGAAGACGGTTCCGCCGGGTCGGCATTGCGCTTTGAACCCCTCAAGGAACCCTCTCGCGGCATTCACCAGCGACTCAAAGCCGAGTTTGACCCGGCGGGGATTTTCAACCGCGGTCGGCTGTACCCCGATTTCTAAAAAACACAGCCGCCAAGCGCCCGACCCGAAGAGACCACCATGCAAACCAAGCTTGCCCCCGAGTACAAAAACACCGCTGACGGCACCGCCGCCGAAGCCATTTTGCGCAAATGTGTGCACTGCGGCTTTTGCACCGCCACCTGCCCCACCTACCAACTGCTGGGCGACGAGCTGGACGGCCCGCGTGGCCGCATCTACCTGATGAAGCAGGTGCTGGAAGGCGAAACGCCCACCCGCAAAACCCAGATGCACCTGGACCGCTGCCTGACCTGCCGCAACTGCGAAACCACCTGCCCCTCGGGCGTGGATTACGGCCACCTGCTGGACATCGGGCGCAAACTGGTAGACGCCAAGGTGGAGCGCCCCCTGAAAGAGAAAGCCCTGCGCTGGGCCCTCAAAGAAGGGCTGCCTTCACCCCTGTTTGGTCCAGCCATGAAGATGGGACAACTGGTGCGCCCGCTGTTACCAGCGGCTCTGAAAAACAAGGTGCCAGCGCCGCAAGACGCGGGCGAGTGGCCAAGCCGCCAACACACCCGCAAGGTGCTCATGCTGGCCGGCTGCGTGCAACCCGCCATGATGCCCAACATCAACCGCGCCACGGCCCGGGTGCTGGATGCCGCCGGTATCCAGACCGTCATTGCGCCCAAAGCGGGCTGCTGCGGCGCGGTCAAGTTTCACCTGAATGACCAGGACGGCGGCAAGGCCGAGATGCGCGCCAACATTGACGCCTGGTGGCCCCATGTGGAAGGGCTGAACGGTCAGGCGGGCGTGGAAGGCATTGTCATGAATGCGTCGGGCTGCGGCGTCACGGTCAAGGAATATGGCCACATCCTGCACGATGACCCGCTGTACGCGGCCAAAGCCAAGCGCATCAGCGCACTCACCAAAGACATCAGCGAGTGGCTGCCCGAGCTGACGACCGCCCTCAAAGACCGGGTGGCGGCCAAGGCCGGCAACATCGTGTTTCACCCGCCCTGCACGCTGCAGCACGGCCAACAACTGCGCGGCGGCGTGGAGAAACACCTGGGCGACCTGGGCTTTCAGATCAAGGTCACGGGTTGCGAGTCCAACCTGTGCTGCGGCTCGGCGGGCACCTACTCGGTGCTCAACCCGGTGCTGTCGTACCAGTTGCGTGACCGCAAGCTGGGCCATGTGAACACCACCTTTGCGCAGGCGCCTGACGTGATCGTGTCGGCCAATATTGGCTGCATCACCCATTTGCAAAGCGGCACGGCCACGCCGGTGCGCCACTGGGTGGAACTGCTGGACGACGCCCTGTGATGGGGGAAATGTAAAATTGATAGCTACTTGCGCTTACTGCGTAAGGGCTAGAGCCCGATTTGGCATAAATTTTGGATTAAAGAGCTTGTCACCATGACTTTCCCCACCGCACTTGACAACCTGAACGTACTGTCGCAAACCACCTTGCTGCCGCCTACGCAGCTGCACCAGGACATTCCCGCCAGCCCGAAGGCCACGCAAACCGTGAGCGCCGCGCGGGGCACGCTGGCCAACATCCTGCAGGGGCAAGACCCGCGCCTGCTGGTGGTGGTGGGCCCCTGCTCGATTCACGACACCCGGGCGGCCATGGAATACGCCCAGCGCCTGAAAGCCCTGGCCGATGAAGTGGCCGACCAACTCTTCATCGTGATGCGCGTGTACTTTGAGAAGCCGCGCACCACTGTGGGCTGGAAAGGCCTGGTCAACGACCCGCGCATGGACGACTCGTTTCGCATTGACGAAGGCCTGCACATTGCGCGCCAGTTGCTGGTCAGCATCAACGACCTTGGCCTGCCCTGCGGCACCGAGGCGCTGGACCCCAACACGCCCCAGTACCTGGGCGACATGATTGCCTGGAGCGCCATTGGCGCGCGCACCACCGAGAGCCAGACCCACCGCGA